>SHBC01000018.1 GCA_004213025.1 SAR116 cluster bacterium | reverse complement strand
ACAACTGCGCGTTCAAATTCGCGGCTGAGGCCAAGCTTTGCCGCGCCGCTGCGATCCGTGCGGTCACGATTATCGGCGACCCCCGGATAGGAGCCATAGCGGGTACGGCTGGCCGACAGCGACTGGGTCAGGTTCCAGCCGGGCGCCATCGGCCGCGACACGGCGACAAAGACGCCCATATTGCTGCTGAAACTGCGGTTGTTGACGCGCGAGGTTGAGGCAAAAAGGCCACCTGACAGGCTGGTTCGCGACAGTTCGCTCACCGCCAGGTTGGCGGAAACGGTCCGGATGTCAGACAGGCTGCGGTGACGCGTGTCGCGACCCGTGACCGACACACCCGCCTCAAGCAATGTCGGCGTCTGGCGGTCCAGCTCGCGAAGCACCTTCACGCTTGCCTGATAGCTCAGATAGGGATCCGACTTGTCCGGCGTTGTGTTGGTGATCGGCAGATTGAGGAACAGGATTTCATCCGACTTCGACCGGCCGAAGGCATTTTCCGTCTGCCCCATTTCCATCGCCAGCCTTGCCTGCATCTTCATCGGGTCAAGCTGCGACTCCACCTCGGCAAGCAGGACCTCGGCGCGGCGCGCCATGTCGATCGGCGTATCTTCCTCGGCCAGCAGGGTACTCAGGATATTGCGCGCCATCGGCAGGTTGCCCTTCTGCAGATTGACGTCGGCCAGCAGCACTTTGGCAAGTTTCGATTCCGGATCAACAATCAGCACACGTTCAAGCGTCACCATGGCACCATCAAGATCGCCACTGGCAAGCTGTTCCTGGAACAGCGCAAAGTTCAATTGCAGATTGGTCGGATCCGCGAAAACCAGATCGATCAGTTCCCGGCTTTGACCACGTGCCGGCACAGACGGCACCGGCGCCACGGCCGAGGCAAGCTGCAGCGATTCTGTGCCGTTTCGCGCCGCGGCCCCAATGGTGGTGGTTGCGGTGGCCCGCATCTGGTCAAGCGGGGTGGTGGTGGCAAAGGCAAGGATCTGCGCTGATATCTCATCACCGCCACCCGGCAGATCACCAACCTCATAGGCAAAGCCATCATCTACAGCCGTGACGAGCAACGGTCCCGGCGCCTCGGGCAGTGTCGCGGCATCAAGCATGGCGCGTGTCACCATGACCGCCGCGCCAGTGCCTTCTGCTTCAAGAAGTGCGAGAATTCGCCGCGCCTCGGCCCGCCCGGCATCCGTTGCCGGTGCCCCGCCAAGAATGTCGATCAGGCGCATGGCAGCTGCCGCGACATTGCCGCGCCGCAACTGCAATTCAATGGCAAGTACATTTGTGACAGCATCATTGGGGTCGATATTGCGGATCCATTGCAGCGTTTGAGCGGCACGGTCGAGATCATTTGCCGCAAGCTGCCGGCGCATTTTCTCCCGGGTCAGCGAGAGGTAGGTTGACTCAGCATGCGAAGGCCCGGACAGGGTTTTCAGGATAACCAGCGGTGGTGCTTCGGCACGCGCGCTCATAGCCACCGGCAGGCCGGTCGCGACAAGTGACAGGCACAGCACCGCGATAGCCGACAGGCCGACATCGATGCCGCGACTGGCCCTCTTTAGGCCCGCCACCAGACATGCCGGTAATCTGTGCAAAATTCACACCATCAGAACCATTAAGATCAAGGCCGTGAAGGTAGCGCAATTAAAGGTCAATATCGAATCAAACTTAATTAGGAAAACCTGCCCGAAATTCATGCTAGACTGTCGTCCATTGATATGGTCGGCGGTAGTTTTTCGTCGGCGGAACAGGGAGGCATTCATGGAAATCGGTCTGAAGATTCTGCACTATTTTGCGATCCTGTTTGCCGGCGGCGTGACCGTTGGCAGCACCATCATGCAATCGGCCTATGTCCGCGCCGGTGAGGTGCCACCGCCGCATGTCGGCAAGGCGTTTGCCCTGCTTGGCTATATTGGGCTTGGCTCAATCCTGACCCTGTGGATCACCGGCATCGGGCTGGCCCATCTTCTGTATGGTGGCCTTGGAATCAATGGTGCCTTTCATGCCAAGCTTCTCGGCGCGGCGATTGTTCTTGGTGTGTCGCTGTTCGGCAATCTTCACGTCCATGGCGCGATGAAGGCAAAGCGGCCCCCGAATGCGGCGCTGATGAAGCGGCTGGTGCAGCTCGGGCGCGGCGGCATCGCGCTTGCCATCATCGCCGCGGCCATCGCCTTTTCCGGCTAGCCTCACGCGGGGGCGGAACCGCGGCGACAAGCCACTGGACTTATCAGTGGCATCGGCTGAAACTGGGGCAATGTTTGGTGATTGGGTGGTGTGATGTCCCTTCGACGTGCCATAAGGGCCGAGGGCCTGGGTAATTTTCTCAAGCTTGGCTATGCGATGGCGACCTCACAGAAGGTGGCTCCCGCGCCAAAGCCGGAGAACGAGGCGCTGCGCGCTGCCCGCGTCAACGATTCCGGCCTGATCGGGCGGGATGTGTCGCGCCAGTTCGAGATCTTCGCCGAGATCGCCAAGACAATCCTTGGCTGCGAGACCGGGATGGTCAATCTTCTCGATGGTGCCTGCCAATACACCATCGGGGCGGCCGGCAGGGGATATGACCCGTTGCTTGGCGTGCCGCAGGAACTGACCTTCTGCCAATATGCCCTGCTGTCACCAGAGCCCTTCATCGTGCCCGATACAAGCCTTGATGAACGCTTTGCCGACTCGGCGCTGACCAAACCGCCGCTGAATTGCGCCTTTTATGCCGGGTTTCCGCTGAACACGCCTGACGGGGTGGTGCTTGGCACGCTGTGTGGCACGCATTCGACGCCGCTGTCCCCGGGGGATGAACAGATTCGCATGATGGCCAAGCTTGCCACGACGGCGGCGTCGCAGATCCAGCTGATGATCGAGCAGAGCGAGCTGACAGCCTCGCGGATCGGCACCATGCTGGCGAAGTTCCGGCAATTCGCACCTGACGGGACGCTTGATGAACTGATGGGCTTTCTCGATTTCTGTGCCCGCGGCACCGCGCCAGCCGAGGTGATGGAGATGCTGGCAGGTGACAGCATCATCGCCAAGGAGGCTGGCAGCTGGCGCCTGACACGCGATGGTACCGATCTGCGCGCCACGCTGGGGCTGGCACCGGAGACCTATCGCGGCAGCGAGCAGACCACGGCGCCGCAGGGCCAGGGTGTCGATGATCTTCTGGGCAAGTTGGGGTAGCGCCATGTTCTCGACCCAGCTGCAACTGAAATTCGCCTCCATCGCCGAGGGCAAGATCGCCGCGCAGACGTTGTGCGAGCTTCTGAAAAGCCGGATTAGCATCTATGATTTCCATGGCCTTCATGTGACCATTGGCAAGGAGGGTGAGCTTGCCGTCGGTGTCCGCTTTGAAGAGGTGGCGGCAATGACAAGGTTTGAGAAGGAACTGCCGACGCTGCTGGAGGATATCAAGCAGGCCTTCGTCTTCAAGCAGAACCGCTTTTCAGGCGTGTGTGTCCTGTCGTTTGAACGCGAGGCCATGTCAACCTCGGTCGCCATCGACACCGCGTCCTGACGCACACCTCTACTCCACGCTGAAAACAGTTTTGCCGCGCCAGCCATGGTCTGCGGCGACAGGCTTTCCCATATCCTGACCAAGCTAATTCGATCTGCAACTGGCGATAGAGGTGATGGTATGAGAGCGCTGTTTCTGGGGTCCATCGGTGTGCTGGCGGAAACGTCGGAACTGCAACGACAGGCCTATAATCAGGCCTTCGCGGCGCAGGGGCTGGACTGGTGCTGGAACATCGCCACCTATTGCCAGCATCTGGCGACAGCCGGGGGGCAGCGGCGGCTTCGCGAACTGTCCGGCGGCCACCTGTCAGACAGTGACATCGAACAGATCCACGAGAACAAGCAGAAATTCTTTGCCGAACGGCTGGCCGGCGGCATCTCCCCGCGCCCCGGTATCTGCGAAGCCATCGACATGGCAAGATCGCATGGGCTGAAGCTTGGCCTGATCACCACCACCACGCCGAAAACCCTGGCAATGATGCAGGGCGCCCTTGCCGGCGCCATTGATTTCACCGCGTTTCACCTTGTCACAAGCAAGGCGGATGTCGCGCAGGAAAAGCCGCATCCCGAGGTCTATGAGACAGCATTGCAAAGGGTGGGAGTCGCGCCGCGTGAAGCCATCGCCTTTGAGGATACGCTTGCCAGCCAGGCCGCCGCGACAGGCGCCGGACTGACCTGCCATCTGTTTGCCGGGGATTACGCTGTGACCACCGGCGGCGCATGGCTGACCGACAATCCGGCGGTTACGCTGGCGCTCGCACGCGCTGGTTCATCTGCAGAAACCCACTACGCCGCGGCGGAATAGGGCGGCGCACTACGCCCGGCCGCGCCAGCGGGGAAAGGCACGCCTGAAGCCGGATCCGGCAAAGGCCATAAGATCATTGACAGCCGCGTCGGCGGCACCCGATTTGTCGGCGAATAAAGGCAGCCGTCTCATTTGCCGCAGCAGTGATTTCGGTGCATCACCAAGCGGCAGATCGGGCATGCCGGCAAGGCTGGTGAAGATGCGCTTGCGCTCGGCACTCTCCGGCCATTTGCCCTTCACATCGGTAATCTTCACCAGAAAATAGAACACCGGGTCACGCAGCCGTGACCTGGCGGCGAAGCAGAGCGGGCGCGAGGTCTGCTTGACCTTGCCATGCAGACCGGCCTCTTCGAAAAGCTCACGCTTCACGGCCGCGACAAGCGTCTCGCCCTGTTTCACCTCACCCTTGGGAAGAGTCAGCTTGCCCTTGTGGCGGCGGCTGCTGACAAGACAAATTTCAATGCCCCCGGGTGTTTTTCTATAGGCGATGGCACCAACCTTCATGATCACACCTTGAGAAATATGCAATTTATGCACACAATATACGCAACTATTGCGGAATCGGTCGATGAATGCAAAAGAATTCAAACAGTGGCGGAAGGCGCATGGTCTGAGCCAGACCAAGGCGGCCCGAAAGCTTGGCCTGAAGATTCGCACCATTCAGTATTACGAGAAGGGCAAGCGGAAGGATAAAAAGATCGAAATCCCAAAAACTGTGGCGCTTGCCTGTTTCGCCATTTCCTGTGGGGTCGAGGATGTCGATTACGCCGAGCCCGAGGGGCGCGCCATCAGGCAGGGCGACCAGCACGACCTGCTGACACCCAAAAAATGACCAGGCCTCAAAACTGACCAAACCTCAAAACTGACCGGACCTGGGCAGCAACAGGCAGACGCAATCAGTAGATCTTCGGAACATAGAGATTGTCGGGAAGGGTTCGCCGCTCGTAATCCGGATTGAACACACGTTCCGGAAGCACAATCTTTTCATGCGGAATCTCGCGATAGGGGATCTGCGAGAGAATATGCTCCATACAGTTCAGGCGCTCGCGCTTCTTGTCATTGCCCTCGACAATGTACCAGGGCGCCTCATTGATCGATGTACGTTCGAACATCTCTTCCTTGGCCTTGGTATATTGCTCCCAGCGGATCCGGCTCTCCAGATCCATCGGTGACAGCTTCCACTGTTTCATCGGGTCGTGAATCCGCATCTTGAAGCGAAGCTGCTGTTCCTCATCGGTGATCGAGAACCAGTATTTCATCAGGATGATTCCAGATCGGACCAGCATCCTCTCGAATTCGGTAACGTCCTGGAAGAATTGTTCGACCTCATCCTCGCTGGCGAACCCCATCACGCGTTCGACACCGGCGCGGTTGTACCAGGACCGGTCGAACAGCACGATCTCGCCGCCGGCGGGAAGATGCGGCACATAGCGCTGGAAATACCATTGTGACATCTCGCGCTCGGACGGCTTTGGCAGCGCCACGACACGCGCCACGCGTGGGTTCAGACGCTGCGTGATCCGTTTGATGACACCGCCCTTGCCGGCGCTGTCGCGGCCTTCGCAGATAATCAGGATCTTGGCGTTTTCCTCAACAACCCAATCCTGAAGCTTGATCATCTCGGCCTGCAGGCGAAGCAGGTTCGGATAGTAGATCCGCCCGTCAAGACTGTCCGGGTGCTGCTGCCTGTAGAGTTTGCGAACCTCTTCCGACAGCATCGGTTCATTGAATTCAACCTCGAGGAGATCATCCAGCGTATCCTCGAATTCGAGCTCCATCCAGTCACGCAATCTGTCGAACCTGTCTTCGGTCATCATCTTTCTTTCCGCGAGAGATAAACCAGCCTGTGGCGTTAACAATCTTTTACCATAAACACCCCCCGTGATGCCATGGTCCGGCGACACCATGACCCGGCGACACCATGGGCATCAGGCGGTATCGGTCACTGGCAATCAGCCGGCAAAGCGGGCCTGCGGCACACCGCCGACGGCAAGTCCGGTGATGGCGAACAGGCCACCTGCCTGCGGCTGCGCCGCATCGCCGGCAAGACCGTCTCCCATCGAGGTGACATAGAGCGTGGCTAGGTCGGTGCCGCCGAACATCACCTTGGTCGGCCGTTCCACCGGCATCTCGATAATCCGGTCGACCCGCCCGTCCGGGGTGATCCGCACCACCTGCCAGCCGCCAAAACCGGCCATCCAGTAGCACCCGTCGGCATCGACGGTGGCGCCATCTGGCCGGCCGGCAATCTGGTTGGTGTCGAAGAAGGGTCGCTGACCAGAGGGCGTGCCGGTATCAAGGTCATAATCACAGGCCCAGATGGTTCGCACATCGCGGTTGGTATCAGCGAAATACATCACACCGCCGTCGGGCGAGAAGGCCAGCCCGTTGCTGGTAAAGACGGGGTCAAACCAGGATGTCACATCATGGTCGGCATCTATCCGGTAAAAGCGGCCTCTTCGTTCCGGCGGCGATCCGTCATCCCGCATCGTGCCGGCCCAGAACCGGCCCCGCGGGTCGGTCGTGCCGTCATTGAACCTGTTCCCGGTCAGGCCGGCCTCTGGGTCGGCCAGCAGGCCGCGGGCACCGGTGTCGGGATCGAACAGATAAACCCCGCTTGCCGCGCCGACAATCAGCCCGCCAGCATCACGCCGCGCAAGGCAGGCCACCGGCTCGCCCCAGTCGAAATCTGCATCATTTCCGGTCTCGGGATCGAACCGATGAATCTGCCCGGCCTTGATATCGACCCACCACAGGGCCTGATCCACCACATCCCACCAGGCGCCCTCGCCAAGCCTCGCCCGGCAATCAACTACACATTCAACAGCAATGGCCATGACGTCTTTCTCCTGCGATCCGCCGGTCAAACTTCAAGCATGCCCGCACCCGCCGCGCAACCGGGATCATGCGCCCGAACATGACCTTGATACATCCGTGTTACGATTAATCAGGTCGGGCCTCTTGGGACACCAGCTCGGCAGCAATGACATCGATGAAACTACGCACCTTCAGGGGCACGAATCTCTTGTCGGGATAGACAACATAAATGCCAAGGTCGGGCACGGTGTCATAATCCGGAAGAAGCCTGACAAGGCGGCCGGTGGCCAGCGCCTCGGCACAGCTGAAATATGGCAGGATGGCAACCCCGACCCCCTCGATACAGGCATCAAGCATCATCCCGGCACTGTTGGCATAGAGCGCCGGGCGCAGTCCCACCGTTGTCTGCACGCCATCCGCATCACGGCATGACCAGCTCGACGCGGCGGCGGCAAGTGAATAGATCACCGCTGGCAGGGCCGGGATATCGGCCGGGCTGGCCGGCATTCCATGGTCTTCCACAAACTGTGGTGCGGCGCAGATATATAAGGGGCAGTCGCCGACCCGCCTTGCGATCAGGCCGGAATCCTCCAGCACGCCGATCCGCACGACAAGATCATAGCCATCCTCCACAAGATGAACGCGGCGATCATCGAAATCGACATCGACAATCACATCGGGATATTGCCTGGCATAGACGGCAATCGGCCGGCGCAGGAACAGCTCGCCAAACGACATCGGCACATTGACCCGCAGCCGCCCCGACGGGCGCGCCTGCGCATCTCCCAATTCGTCGAGCAGCGTGCCGAATTCGTCATGGCCACGCACCAGCAGATCGGCAAGACGCTGCGCCGCCTCAGTTGGCACCACGCTGCGTGTCGTGCGATAGAACAGCACCAGATTCAGACGCTGTTCGAGAGACTTGATCTGCTTGCTGACCGCCGCGCCGGAAATGCCAAGCTCGTCAGCGCCGCCAACAAAACTGCCGCGTTTCATGACCGCACGGAAAATCTCGACTGCCGAGGAATACAACACCAATGATAACCTGAAGTTACTTGTCTAGTGAATTCAGGGCCATTTATTTACCAGAAAAGATAGCTACTGTGGAGTCAATCTAGGGCAATTGATGACAGTCAGACCGGGGCACAACAGATGATCACCCACCACAAATATGACGATCTTGGCGGCGCCAACCATGGATGGCTGAACGCCAGACACCATTTCAGCTTTGCTAGCTACCGAGATCCCGCGAAAATGAGTTTTGGCGAATTGCTGGTGATCAATGATGATGTGATCCAGCCGCATACCGGCTTTGACACGCATCCGCATGCGGATATGGAGATCATCACCTATGTCCGGCGCGGTGCCATCAGCCACAAGGACAGTTGTGGCAATAGCGGGCGCACAACCGCCGGCAACGTTCAGGTGATGAGCGCCGGCACCGGAATCTCGCATTCCGAATTTAATGACGAGGATGAGGAAACCAACATCTTCCAGATCTGGATCATGCCGAAAAGCCGCGGCGTCGAGCCAAACTGGGACGCTGCCGAGTTCCCGAAAACACCCTCAGATGATGCCTTGCCGCTTCTGGTTTCGGGCGATGGGTCAGCGCCGCTGTCAATCCATCAGGACGCGCGAATCTATGCTGGCACGCTGGCGACGGGCACCAACCTGACACACAATATCGAGGGTCAGGCCTATCTGCTGGTATCCGAAGGCGAGGTCACCGTCGACGGCCATCTGGCGAAACGTGGTGACGGGCTGGCCATTTCCGACCAGAGCCAGATTACCCTGGCCACCGATACCAGCAGCGAGATTCTTGTCATCGAGGTGCCGGGTCTTGTCGAGGCGCGTTAGTCGCCTGCCTTCACGAGGGAGCCATATCGCTCAAATGTCTGCGCAAACTGCATCACGAGGCGGCGCTCGGTAACGTTGAGTTCATTGACAATCTGATCGTTCCGCTCTTCGGTTGGCGCATACATCACACCGAGCTTCCTGTCAGCCTTCACAAAACCACGCTCGGCAAGCGCCTTGACGTTGCGGCGCACCGTTTCCTTGTCGAGGCCGGTGAGTTCGGCGATCAGCGCATAGGTCAGTTTCTTGCCCTTCGCCCCAGGCTGGTTCGCCAGGGCAATCCAGCTTTCTCTGGTGGCATCAAGAGACGTGTCTTCGAGTTCCTCGCCAACCAGCAGAAAATGGTGCCAACAGACCACCTGCAGGACCAGATAGGCATTGGCGCTGCCGGCAAGCTTCAGACAATGCTGGCTGCGGATGATTTCCATCTCGAGAAATCGCCGCCAGATAAGCAGGAAATTCTCGTCAAGCGACATAGCGAGCGACATAACAACTAAACACCAAAACGATCACATTTGCTCACATTGAGCGTGAAAGTTGTTTTTTTCAAGAGAAATTCAGCCGAGCATCCATATCAGTCCACTGCGATGGAGGCCGGGTTTGGTTGGTTCAACAAAGAAACCCTCATACAACATCGGCGATGTGCTGATGAGCCGGGTGACAAGCCTGCCCTTCAAGATTGTCGAGATGATCACTCTCAATGACATTCCGCATGTGCGTCTTCGCTGTCAGGCCCCTGAAGACAATTCCACCAAAACCATTGCCGTTGGTGCCCTTGAGATGAATTTCCGGATCGCCCCGGGCGACGACACCGATACAACTCCGACCAGGTGATCACCGGCATATCATTGCCAGGCTGAAGGGCCGTTTCCTGAAGGGTGGTTTCCTGAAGGGCCGCTTCCTGAGGCGCCAATTCAGGGGTCCACTGCGCGCCCTTATGAAAAAATACATCCGCGCACTGTCCGGCGCCGCGCCCCCGGCATTGATTGATCGGACCGCCAGTGACATTCTGCCCCTGCGGTCGAGGCTCGACGCATTGCCTCGCAGAAGGTGGCGTGGACAGGCCGACATCAGCAGGAGGAACAGGAAGATATGGCGCGCGCACCAAGATTGGCGGTCATTCGGGGTGACGGGATCGGCGGCGATGTCACTGACGCAACGCTGGCGATTGCTGCCACGGCACTGAAGTCTGTTGGCGCAGCGGAATTCGCCTGTGACGACATTGAGGCCGGCGCCGCCTGTTTCAGCCGCACCGGCCATGACATCGAGCCCGGCGGTGAAGAACGTGCAGGCGATGCCGACGCCATCTTTCTTGGCGCCATCGGCCTGCCATCGGTCCGCCATCCCGACGGCACTGAAATCTCACCCCATCTGCGGCTTCGTGACCGCTTTCAGCTTTATGCCGGCGTGCGCCCGGTGCGGGCCTATCCAAACGCTCCGCAGCGGCTGGCCGACCCGCGGGCGGCGGATCTCGATCTGGTGATCATCCGCGAATCCACCGAAGGGCTGTTCTATACCGCGGCGGTGCATGATCGCTCGCCAGTTGAAGGGGATCCCGCTGCGCCGACCGCGGTGTCCGACATCATGCGGATTTCCGCCGACACAACGCGCAAGCTTCATGAATTTGCCTTCCGGCTGGCGGCACGCCGCCGGCAGCGTGGGCGGCAGCGTGGGCGGCGCGGGCTGCTGACCTGCGTTGACAAGGCAAACGTCTTCAAATCCCAGGCCTTCTTCCGGTCACTCTTCGATGAGGTGGCGCAGGACCACCCCGATATAGAGACCAGCTACAACTATGTTGATGCGATGGCTCTGGACATGGTGCGCCAGCCCTGGAATTTCGATGTGATGGTGATGGAGAACATGTTTGGCGACATCCTGTCCGACCTTGCCGGCGGGCTTGTCGGCGGCATGGGCATGGCCGCCTGCGGTGAAATCGGCGATGCGAACGCAATGTTCCAGCCGGCCCACGGGTCCGCCCCCGATATCGCCGGTCAGGACAGGGCCAACCCGCTTGCCGCCATCCTCAGCGGGGCGATGATGCTCGACTATCTTGCCGAGAGATGCGACCTGCCGGCCTATGCGGCGGCGGCGGCGCGGATCGAGGATGCCGTCACGGCAGGCTTTGCCGCGAATGACCTTCGCCCGATGGAATTTGGCGGCGACATGGGAACAGCCGCCGTGACAGCCGCCCTTCTGGCGCGCCTTCAGGAGACAGCATGATGTATGTGATCATCGTCGATTTTGAGATCAAACCGGATCGTCTGGCAGACTTTCTGCCGCTGATGCAGGAAAATGCGACGGCGTCACTGCGCGACGAGCCGGGATGCCACCAGTTCGATGTCTGCCAGGATGCTGACGCACCGCACCGGATATTTCTCTATGAGACCTATGATGATCGCGCCGCTTTCGAGGCGCATCTGGCATCATCGCATTTCCGGAATTTCGATGCGGCAAGCGCAGATATGATCACATCAAAGGACGTGCGGGTGCTGCAACGTCTCTAGCCTGCCGCGCGGTCATAGCGCCAGCAACACCGGGATCGCCAGCACCGACAGCAGGAAACTCCACAGGATCGACAACGCGATGGCGTCGGTCCCGCCGCCATAGCGGCTGGCAAAGGTCAAGGCCATGATGCCGACCGGCGATACCGCAACCAGAAGTGATGTCCGCGCCGCCTCCAGCGCGTAGCCGCCCCACCACAGGATCAGCCCTGCCGCCAGCAGCGGATGGACCAGAATCTTCATGCCGGTAATAAAGCCAGCAAGGCGCATATGCGATCTGTCGAAGGGAGCTGCCAGCAGGACACCGGCGGCAAACAAACCGCAGGGCGCGGCGGTATCGGCAATGAACCCCGCCGCCCTGACAAGTGCCAGCGGCGCTGTGACCGGCGCAAGATTGACCGCCAGCCCAAAAACCAGTGCCACCAATAGCGGGTTCCGGGCCTGCCGCATCACTGCCGCAAGCGCCCCCCGCCCGGCACCGGCATGAATGTCGAGAATGACAATGGACAGCGCGAAGAGGATGATGTCGAAGGCGATGATGCTGCGCACCGGCAGGGTCATTTCGGCCGGAAAGGCAAATTGCGCAATCGGATAGGCGAACATCACATGGTTCGAGAACGAGGCGGCGAGGCCGACAAGTACCGCATTCTTGAAATCGAGCCTGAACAGAAAGACCCCGATCAGCGATGTCGTCGCATAGAGCAACACCTCGCCCAACAGATAGAGCCCAACCAGTTGCAGGTCGGCAGCGCCGAAATCACTGCTGACAAGAATGCTGACAAGAATAGCCGGCGCGGCGATCCTGGCGATAAGCTTCAGGATCGCAGTGGCCTCATCCCCGGTAAAGATGCTACGGCGCGCCAGCCAGAACCCCAGGAAGAACATCAGCGCGACGGGAAAGACCGAGGACAGAAAATTGTTCAGAATATCGGCCAAATCGCCTTATCCTCACAGCGTGCCCGAGAAGGCATTGGAAACCGCCAGCCCGCAGTCTAGGCGCTTCAGACGGTGCTGCCGAGAGAATAAAACCCGATCACCGTCAGACTGCCGACAAGCTGCAACAGGAAAATGCCGACCGAGGCCAGATGCAGCAACCCGAACATCCGTTTTGCCGCTGCGTCACCTTCAAGGTCACGGTCACGATAGATGTTGATCCGCGGCGTCAGGATGAAAACGTTCACCGCGAAGCCGCCGGCGATCAGCGCGGAGACGGTCAGTTGCCAGTCGGCACCTGCCATCAGCGCGGCCACACATGCCGCCAGCGCCAGCGCCAGACCGAACAGGAACAGCCGCGGAAACAGTACACGAAGGAAGGCACCCACGGCCTTTGCCGACAGGGTCTTGAAGGCGGCCTGTGGCACCACCGCCATGAAAAACAGCATGAAACCGGCAATCGCCGCATGAATAAGGGCCAGGAAGGCCATGCGCCACTCCCTCAAGAACAGGTACATTGGAGCCTGAAGATAGGAAAGGTTCCAGGGCGGCGGCAAGATGGGGCATTGCCGCAGGTGGCCAGCTGCCCCCCAATCGGCCTCACCCGAACGCTCACCGAAGCGTCGTCATCCAGCCAAGGCTGGCATTAGTATCGCCGCCTTCGGGTTTGTATTCGGCGCCAAGCGGCGCGGCATAGCCCATATCGGCGATGTGCGCGAAGACATGGCGATAATCAATCTCACCCGCATCCGGGCGGCCACGCGACGGCACGCCGGCGAACTGGATATGACCGGTGATGTCGAGATTGGCGCTCAACCGGCGGGTCAGGTCGCCTTCCAGAATCTGGATGTGATAGCAGTCAAACATCAGCTTCAGGTTCGGCGCGCCGACAGCCTCGATGATCCGCCGTGCCTGGTCAGTATGGTTCAGGAAATATCCCGGCGCATCATGATGGTTCAGAGGTTCGATCAGAAAGGTGATGTCCGGCGCCGCGCCGGTGGCATAGCGAAGATTGTCGATGAAGCAGGCTTCGGCCAGCTGACCCTCGGCAAAACCTGCCATGGCATGGATCTTCGGCGTGTTGATGGCGCCGGCATAGGCGATGGCCCGGTCGATCGCCGCCCGTGCCTCGTCCTCGCGCCCGGGTATCGCTACCAGCCCGTTATCCCCGCCAGCGACATCGCCGCGAAGCGTATTCAGCCCCAGCATGGCAAGGCCGGTCGCATCGAGTGCTGCCTTCACATCCGCCGGGTCATGGTCATAGGGCCAGTGGCATTCGACAGCGTCAAACCCGGCCGCATGTGCAGCATGGATGGCATCGACAAGCGGACGGTCAGCCCACAGAAACCCCAGATTGGCCGAAAATTGCGTCATTCATCCCACTCGATATCAAAACCTGTCACCACGTCGCGCACCTGCGCGTCGGTTAGCAGGCGCGGATTCATCCCGCGCGTCAGCAGCGCCAGCCGCGCCGTATCTTCAAGCTCCTCAATGGCGTTGCAGGCCGCCTCGACATCCTTGCCGGCAACCACCGGACCATGATTGGCCAGCATCACCGCTGATCGTTTGCCGGCCAGCCCCCGCACCGCCTCACCCATCGCCGGATCGCCGGGAAGAAAGAAGGGCAGAAGCTTCACCTTGCCAAGCTTCATGATGGCATAGGGCGTCATCGGCGGCAGGAAATTGTCTGCATCGATATCGGGAAGCATCGACAGCGCCACCGAATGGCAGGAATGAAGATGCACCACCGCGCCGGCAGCTGACCTTGTGTCATAAAAGGCGCTGTGAAGCGGCATTTCCTTGGTTGGCTTGTCACCGTCAATGAGCGTGCCAACAGCGTCAAAACGGCTGAGTCGCGCCGGGTCGAGCCGTCCAAAACTGGTCCCGGTCGGCGATACCAGCAACCCGCCATCATCGGTCCGGGCCGAGATATTGCCGGTGCTGCCGCCGGTCAGCCCGCGCTCGAAGATGGATTTCGCCAGCAGGCATATCTGCTCACGAAGCTTTGTCTCACTGCTCATGACGCCTCCAGCCTGGTAAGGGCGGTGGTAAAGAAGTCCCGGTCGCCGAAATTGCCGGATTTCAGCGTTACCGCAACATCCTCGCCTTTGACGGTGGCAAAGGTCCAGGGAACGCCCGGCGCGATCTCGGCGCCTATGTTAAGGCGCGACAGTCCCAAAGCCTGCGCCACCGCGCCCGAAGTCTCACCGCCCGCCACGACAAAGCGCCGCCTGCCGGCATTGAACGCCGCCAGCGCCAGCGCGGCAAGCGCGTCCTCGACAAGCGCGCCGGCCCTGGCACTGCCAAGCTGGTCCTGCGCCGCGCGCACATCATCCGGCGCCGCGGTGGCATAGATCATCGGCGCACTGTCAGCCGGCTGCGCCGCCAGCCAGTCCAGCGCCGCCGCGGGGCCGGTCCCGGCAAGATCAAGCGGGTCGAGCCGCAATGCCGGGCCATGTTCCCGATAGGCGGCCACCTGGTCATTCGTCATCGCCGAGCAGCTTCCCGACAAAATCACCGCGCCGGCAGGCAGATGCGGTGTCTGCAACGAAGGTGCGTCAGCGGCAAGAAGGCCATCCTGACGATAAAGCGCTGGCAGCGGCATCGCCACCGCCGAGCCGCCGGTCATCAGTTTCATTTTACGGCAGGCAGCGGCGATGATGCCAAGATCGTCATTCGCCACCGCATCCACGACAACATGCGCC
>SHBC01000017.1 GCA_004213025.1 SAR116 cluster bacterium | reverse complement strand
GCCCCCTCTGCCGCGCCCCTGCGTCAACGCAAATCGTGTTATTGCTGGACTCGCAGGCTGGTCTGGTGTCTAAAAAAGGCACGCGCCGACGGGGAGGGACGTCGCGGGGTTGGGGGAGATAGAAGAGCCTTCAGTGATTGCGATCACTGGGGGCTTTTTTTTGTGCCGCGCCCATTTCCTGCCTGATCATTTCCTGCCTGGCCCCGATAAAGACCTCAAGCCGGAAAAATCTGAAGCTGGAAATGAGAAGACCCCCAGCGGCGGTGCCAGCCACTGGGGGTCGTTAAAGGTGCGGGACGTTCGGGGGAGGGGAACGTCAACCGCATTGACACCATGTCGCACCGAATCGAATTGATCTACGCCTTGTTTGTCAAAAGACCCTTCAGGATTTAACAAAGGACTGTTCATGTTCTATCCCAGGGCTGTATTCTGGGGCCAATTCAGGAGCTGGAATACGCCTGATCCGAAGCCTCGTCGGCAGGTCAGCGTCGTTCTGCCGCGCTTCATCACTTAAGCCAGTATTTGGGCCAGTATTTGGCCCAGTATCTGGGCTGCCGGTCAGGATGGCGTCTCCAGATCGGATGTATGAAACATCAGAGTATTGTTTTCCTGCTTGTTGGCAGCCGCTGCGAAGCCTAGCGTTGGGTTATGTCACCGTGCTGGCATGGCTTACCCGAAAAATCATTCAAAAATGCCTAATTAAGGAGAAGGAATATGAAGAAAAGTACTGTTTTCGTTGCTGCCCTACTTCTCAGCACGAATGTCGCGCTCGCAGATGGTCACGGTCTCTTTCCGACGATCGGGTTTCAGACAGCCACCTCGACCGAGATGATGGAAGGCACGACCGGTACCATCATGCATCTGAAATCGAGCGACATCTGGGACTATTCGCAGGCACCCGATGGATGGCCAACCATCGTTGAGGCTACCTGTCATAACTCGGTAATCATGTTGCCGGATGGCGGCGTTGCTGGCGGTATCGGTGTGTGCGAGTCGGTCGACCCGGAAGGTGACGCATCGGTCTGGTATGGCGAGATTTCACCGACCTTTGGCTATGACGGCAAGCTTGTCGCCGGCACTGGCAAATATACGAAGATGGTTGGCGCCGAATTCACCGGCCAGGTCACCGGCCAGCTGGCCAATGGCTCGTCGATTTACTATGTGACGCCGAAATAATAGTCGCGCATCGCTGAAAATACCGCGGGTCACTGCATTGGCGGTGACCCGGTCCGCCAGACAAGGCAGGAAGGGATCACTCGTCACTTTCGGGTTTGCCAAGCCCGCCGCCGCCCGGTAGCTCCATGATCAGGCTCCGCCCCGGCGGTATGATCTGCTTGCCCTTGCCCTTCAGTTTCGTGCCATCCGACAGATAGGCCCGGCCGGCAAGGCCCGCCGCCCCGCCCTCGCGCCCGCGGGCCGGATTGTCGATCCTGTCGAACAGGGCAAAGACGGCAAAGGGTGCCTTCTGGCTATGTTCAATCTCGATGATCTGACCATCGCCGCCCTGCCATCTGCCGTCGCCGCCCGACCCGTCACGATACAGTTTGCGGCGATAGATTACCGGCGCGATGGATTCGGTGATCTCAACCGATGTGGTGCGAACGCCCGAGGGAAAGGCGGTGGCTGACAGGCCCGGCTTGCCGGGCCGCGCACCGGTACCGCCGGCATGGAAGACCGTCACGGCAAAGGGCGTCGCGTCTCCATAGCTGACCGGTCCGACAACGCCATGCCCGCCCGACAGCATCGGATTCCACAGGCTGGAACTGCCCTCGGCCGGTACCCCGCCTGGCAGCGCCTTGCCAAGACAGCCAAGCACGACATCCGGCAGCATCTGCCCGATGACATGCCGGACATTGACCGCGCAGGGGCGTGGCGCGTTCAGGATCGAGCCTTCCGGCGCCGTCACCTCGATGGCGGCCAGCGAGCCGGCATTGTTCGGCACGCCCTCACCAATGATGCAGTGGATGCCGAAGGAGGTGTAGGCCCTGGCATAGGTAAGCGGAACATTGATCCCGAAGGCGGAACTTCCCGAAGACCCGGCATAGTCGACGGTGATCCGGTCCTGGTGAATCTCCATCCTGGCCTGCAGGCTGACCGGCTTGTCATAGCCATCGACCGTCATGCTGTTCTCATAGACACCTGACGGCAGCCTGTTGATGGCGTCCTGCATGGCGCGGCGCGACAATGATATGATGTGCTCGCCAAGCTGGTCCAGATCGCCGATCCCGGCCTCGCGCATCAGGGCGCGAAGGCGGCGCACGCCGACCTCGTTGCTGGAAGCAAGCGAATAGAGATCGCCGACAACCTGGGCCGGTTCACGGACATTTGCGCGGACAATCTCGAAAAGCTGGTCATTGGCCTTGCCGGCCGCGAACAGCTTTGTGATCGGAATACACAGCCCCTCTTCAAAGATCTGGCCGCTATCGGGACTGAAGCCGATGCCGCCGATATCGACCACATGCACCGTCGAGGCGAACAGCCCGACAAGATTTTCAGCAAGAAACACCGGTGTCACGACGGTGAAATCGAACAGATGCCCGGTGCCCTGCCACGGGTCATTGGTGACATAGACATCGCCTGGCTGCATGCTGGCGGCGGGATATTTCTCGAGGAAATATTCAACCGACGCCGCCATCGCGTTGACATGCCCCGGCGTGCCGGTGACGGCCTGCGCCAGCATTCGCCCGTCGGGGGCGAAGATTCCCGCCGACAGATCGCCGGCCTCGCGAACCGAGGTGGAAAAGGCCGTGCGCATGATTGCCTGTGCCTGTTCCTCAACGACCGAGATCAACCTGTCCCACAGCACCTGAAGCCGTACCTTTTCGGCAACGCCTGCGCCGGCATGTGCGGTATCTCCCGGTGCGTCGCGCGACAGAATCAGATCACGCGACCGGTTCATCGTGGCGGTCCACCCTGCCGGCACGATCGTTGTGGTCTGCGCTTCCTCGATGGCTGCCGCGCCGTGCAGGCTGCCGGTCAAATGCCGGCGGTCGACCACGCTTGCCATGATCGGGTCTGGCGCGGCCGGGTCACATATTTGACGCTGCCGCGGTGCCGCATCGCCTTGTGCTATCTCGGCTTGTGCCTCGATGCCTGCTTTGGCCTCGTTTGCGGCGACGGCGGTCAGCGACCAGGTCAGCACCTCGATTGCCATGCCGGGGATCAGCAGGCCGAACTTGGCCTCATAGGCAGCCTCGAACATCGCCCGGATGGCGTCGCCAGACCGGTCATCGAACGGACCCTCCGGCAGTTCAACCTTGATCTCGTGACCCTGGCCGACATAGCGGGCATAGCCGTGGCGGGCGATCGACAGACCCGCGCCAGGGGCGGCAAGCCGCACAATCGATGTCGCCTCTCCCTCCATATCGGCGAACAGTGCCGTCAGCGCGCCGCCATCCAGATCATCGAGCCGGACATACTGGCTTCTGACAACCTCATAGGCCACCGGCGCCAGAAGAAAGCCGACAGCCGATCCCACACCGGCATCGGCCGGCACGATGATCCTTTCGATTCCCAGTTTTGCGGCCAGTCTTCCGGCGTGTAGCGGGGCGCCGCCACCAAAGGCAATCATTGTTCGCCCTTCAAGGTCCAGCCCGCGCTCCGCCGCATGAACTCGCGCGGCGCTGGCCATATTCTCATCGACAATCTCGATCATGCCGCGGGCGGCATCCATCGGGCTGAGTGCCAGCTTGTCGCCAACATGACGCGTTAGCGCCTGGTCCGCCGCCTGCGTATCGAGGGCCATGGTGCCGCCGGCAAACCCCGCCGGGTCGAGCCTGCCAAGAACAAGGTTGGCGTCGGTCACTGTTGCGTCATTGCCGCCACGCGCATAGCAGGCAGGCCCGGGATCCGACCCGGCGCTCTGCGGGCCGATGCGAATCCGGTCCAGCCTGTCGACAGAGGCAATCGACCCACCGCCGGCGCCGATTTCAACCATCTCGATGACCGGGATTTTCAGCGGTGTGCCGCTTCCCTTCATGAATCTGTGGGCGCGGTCCACCTCGAACTCGCGGTTCAGCAAGGGCTGGCCATCATCAATCAGGCAGATCTTCGCCGTTGTGCCGCCCATATCGAAGGAGATCAGCCTGTCCTCGCCAAGCTGGCGCGCCATATGGGCGGCGAGGATTGCGCCCCCCGCTGGTCCCGATTCAACAAGTCTGATCGGAAATCGCGAGGCTGTCTCGATCGTTACCAGGCTGCCGCCGCTGGTCATCAGCAGGCAGGGACATCGCAGTCCGGCGTCAGCCAGGCGGCTTTCAAGATCGGCAAGATATCCGGCGATCATCGGCCTGACATAGGCATTGGCGACGGTGGTTGATTGCCGTTCATATTCGCGAATCTCGGGACAGACATCCGATGACAGCGAGATCGACAGCTCAGGCATCACGGTGGCAAGGATGGCGGCCACGCGCTGCTCATGCGCGGGGTTGGCATAGGCGTGAAGCAACCCTACCGCGACGCTGTCGATCCGCGCCGCCTGCAGCGCCGGGATCAGCCCTGTCACCGAGTCATCATCAAGCGGGATCAGGTCCTCGCCGCGGTAACTCATCCGCTCGCTGACCTCGAACCGCAACTCGCGCCCGATCAGTGGCGGGTTGCGATCGGCCTGGATGTCATATTGATCGAACCTGTTCTCGAACGCCATTTCCAGCGTGTCACGATGGCCTTCGGTGGTGATCAGGGCGGTTCTGGCACCCTTGCGTTCGATCAACGCGTTGGTGGCAAGGGTGGTGCCATGCACGACCAGGTCAATCGCGCCGGCCGCGATGCCCGAAATCTCGAGGATCTGGCCAACGCCCTGCATCAGACCGTCAGCAGGGCGTTCAGGCGTCGTCAGCACCTTGGTGGTATGGCGCTGGCCACGCTCATCAAGAACGAGGTCAGTGAAGGTGCCACCGATATCAATGGCAAGACGTATGCTCACGGGTATGACTCCAATATTCGCAAACTATGCTGCCGCGGCGGGCTGGTCAGACCTGACGACCTTTTTCAAGCGCGGTCAGAAAGGCGTCGAGTTCGTCCTGCGGGATCTTCGCATTCTCCGCCGGTCCGGGAAAACTGCCATCAAGCGAGGCATCACGAAAGGCGGCCAGCGCGGCACGGCGCTCGGTGGCCATCTGATCGGCCAGCGCGGCAAGATTGCCAAAGGCGCGGGAATGGCGTGGCAGCGGGTTCTCGCCGCAGATGTCATTCTGGAACAGATACATCACATCGCCGCCCGGCCCGGAGCCAAGCGACATGGTGATCAGGCCGGTGCGCGGGCTGATCGCCGCCAGCACCTCTGCCGGAATCACCTCGGCCTCGACCGAGAACGCCCCGGCATTTTCCAGATCGCGAAAATCCTGCATCAGCGCCAGTGCCTCGTCGGCGGTGCGGCCGACGGCGCGAAGCCCGCCGCGCCAGGTCGATTTGCGCGGCACCAGCCCAAGATGGCCCATCACCGGAATGTCCTCATTGGCCAGCATCTCGACAACGGCGAGCCGCCGCGCCGTCATCACCGAATCCGCGCCCTTCATCAGCGCTGCCAGCGCGCCGCGAAGGATATCCTCATCGGTCGGGTAATCGGGGATCGTCAACGCCGCGGTCAGGAAATGATGCGGCGCACCCTGGCGAACGACATCCACATTGGCGGCGTTGCAGATCAGCAAATCGATCCCTGAATCGGCTGCCGCGGCGGCCTCTTCCACCGTGTTGGCGGTGGTCTGCGTCAATTTGCGCACGCTCTTGCAGGCGCGAATATCGGCGGCGGTCAGGTTGCGGCGCGATGGTTGCGCATCCCATGTGTAAATAGGCTTGGTATCCTGTTCCATATAAATTTCCCCACTTAACAATAGGTCATGATAATATGACGTGTCCCGCAGCGCCGCTGCCTGCCGGTTGGTCGCAACGCGTCGCACCTATGTTTTTTGATCCTTGCCCCCGGTGCGGGCTGGAAATCTTGCGCTGCATCATGATACTCACAACATAACCGAGACTGCAAAAAGTGAAAAAATAAGGCCAACAGGCCACCGGAGGAACATTTCGATGAACCCGCTTTCAGACACTGTAAAGGACATGAAACTGGCGCCCATGCGCGAGGTCAGCAAGACGCTGCAGATTCGCTGGTACAGATGTCCTGTCGACAAGAAAATTCTGCGCAGCCTGATGTCGCCTGATGACAGGCGCGGCCTGTTCATGGCGCTTGGTCATCTGGGGTTGTGGGCGACGAGTGGCGGCATCGCCTTCTATCTTTTCTCGCAACAGATGTGGATTGCCTTTTTCGCGGCGCTGTTTGCCCATGGGACGATCGGCTCGTTTTTCACCGCCCCGCATCACGAGCTGTGCCACCGCACTGTCTTCAAGACGAAATGGATGAATGAGGCGTTCCTGCGGGTCTTCTCGCTTCTTGGCTGGAACAATTTCGAGATTTACCAGTTCAGCCATAATTACCATCACCGCTTCACCCTTCATCCCGAGGGGGACCGGGAAGAGGTGATGCCGGCGACTCCGTCCTTGCGCGCCTTCTATCTTCTGCAGTTGCTGACCGTGAACATCTTTGGCGGGTATCAGTCAAAGGGCGTTGTGCCGACACTGCATAATTTCCTGGCGATTGCGGCGAACAGGTTCGACAACCCGTTCAATTCCTGGGGTGAGGAGCTGTATGACGGCTATGAAGATCACCGCCGCCGGGCCGCCGCCTGGGCCCGCACGACGCTGCTGTTCCACGGCGTTGTCATCGGCGGTGCCTTCGCCATTGGCCAGCCGATCCTGGCGCTGCTGATCTCGGGCTCGCCCTTCATCGCCAATCTGTGGCGCTATCTTGTCGGCGTGCCGATGCATTGCGGGCTGAAGAGCAGCGATACCGATTTCCGGAAATCGGTGCGCACCATCACCCTCGACCCGCTGTCCGAGTTTCTCTACTGGCACATGAACTGGCATCTCGAGCATCATATGTTCGCCGGCGTCCCCTGCTACAATCTGAAGGCGCTCCATCACGCCACGGCCGAAGACATGCCGGCACCCCGGACCCTGTTCGGTGCCTGGAAGGAGATGCGCGAGACCTGGAAGCGCCAGAGGAGCGACCCTGACTACGCCTATGACACGCCGGTGCCGACTGAGGGCATGCCGGCGGGTGGTCGCAATAAAATGGCAGCCTCCATCGGAGAATTGGGGCCGGCCGAACTCCGGTCATGACAGCGCGGTCGCGCAAGGCCAGTCTGGAGGATATTGCGCGACATGCCGGCGTTGGCCTGGCCACCGTCGACCGGGTGTTGAATGAGCGTGGCGGGGTCAGCGAACGCACCACGGCGCGTGTTCTTGACAGCGCGCGCCAGCTTGGGACCAACCGTATTCTGCCGACCGGCAAGCGTCGCCAGCTGTCGATCGAGGCCGTCTTCGCACGCACGCCGTCTTCCTATTCCGAGAGGCTGAACCAGTCGCTGCAAGGGGTGACCAAGCTTGTCGATCTGCCGGCAATCATCTATCGCACCCATATCGATGTTGATCAGCAGGACCGACTTGTCGCGCATCTGGAATCGGTGGCGGAGAGCCGTGACGGCATCATTGTGTTCGCCAATGATCTGCCGGTCATCGCCGATGCTCTGAAAAAGCTTTCGACGAAGACGGTGATTGTGACCATCAGCACCGATATTCCTGAAAGTGGGCGCCACTGCTATGTCGGGATCGACAATTTCAACGCCGGACAGTCGGCCGCGAAGATCAGTGAGGCCGTCTGCCGCAAGGGTGGCAGGGTCCTGATCATCGAAGCTGAGACCGATGCCAGAGCACAGATCGATCGCATGACAGGGTTTCGGCAGTTCTTCGCTGACCGAGGCATCACCGACCGCATGTCCCTTTTCAACCCGCCGACAAAGACAGCGGCGGCTCTGACACAAATTCTGCAGTTGCTTGCTGCGGATGATGACCTTCGGGTGGTCTACAGCCCGACCAACACCGAGTTCCTCGAAAAGGTGATCGAGGCTGGTCGCCACGAGGAAGCAATCCGGTCGGTGGTCAAGATCGTGCACGATCTCAGTCCACACTCAATCGAGAATCTGCGATCCGGCCTGATTGACATGGTGCTTGATTCGAACCCGATGCAGCAGGCTTTTCAGGCGGTGGATTTCATCGCCAGACAACATGGCTATGAAACAGAAACGACCATCGCCAGCGTCGACTTTCAACTCTACACCTCGGAAAACCTGCCCCACACCGACCTCATATCGTGAGCCGGAGAGGCTGGAAGCCTTGAGGGATTCCCATCATTTTTGATCTTTGCGAAACCCCGCCTTTCCTGTTGGCTTAGGGCTTGCTGAACGGCACGGAATGCCGGTAACCAGCGGGGACGGGGATGGACGATACGCGCAAAGCTGTGCTGAGCGAACTGGCGGCGATGCTGTCCACGGCATGGCGCGATCCCGGCAACCCTGCAAGCATCGATTCGCGCCTCTATCCGCGCGACCGGGCCGAGGCCTATTTTGTTCAGGATCTCATGCATGAGACGCTTGGCCAGGGGCTGGCCGGTTGGAAGGTCGGCGCGACAAGCCAGAAAATGCGTGAACTTGACGGCCATGATGATGTCATCCCGGGGCGGATTTTCGCCTCGCGAAGCTATGTTGGCACGCGGCACGAGTTGCCGATTACGCAGTTTCCCGGTGCGCGCGCCGAGACCGAATTTGCCTTCCGGCTGACCGCGACGCCGCATCTTCGCACGGCGCCGTGGACCGCTGCCGAGATGGAAAGCATGATGATTCTCCATCCGGCCATCGAGATCATCGGCAACCGCTATCGCCTTGAAGGGGCCAGCAAGGCCGAGAACTCGCTGATGACCATTGCCGATAATGGCGGTGGCATCGGCTTTGTCTTTGGTGACCCGGTGGCTGACTGGCAGGCGATCGATTTTCAGCAGCATATGATCACGCTGAGCGTGAGTGGCGGCACGCCGGCGGAGAATTTTCTTGGCGAGATGCGCTGTCTGCCGGCGCAGGCGGCGGCCGATCTGGTCAATCATCTGGCGGCGCGCGGCCGCAAGCTTGCAGCCGGGGATTTCATTTCCACCGGTGCGGCATCTGTGCCGCAGCCCTTTGCTGGCGGTGATACCGTCAGTGCCGATTTCGGGCCGCTTGGCGTCATAGAGCTGGCATTCTGACGGGATGGCGCGCACCCGGGGAGGATTGATGAATGGCTGATGTGCTGGTGATCTTTGGTCCCAACCTGAACATGCTTGGCATGCGTGAGCCGGAGATCTACGGGTCTGACAGCATGGCCGATATCATGGCGGCGCTTGCCGACCGGGCCGAGGATCTGGGCCGGCGGGTCGAGATGATGCAGTCGAATGACGAGGGTGTTCTTGTCACCGCCATCCAGAAGGCACGTGAGAATGCGGCGGCAATCCTTTTCAACCTCGCGGCCTACACCCACACGTCGGTGGCGCTTCGTGATGCGCTGGCGATGTTCGACGGGCCGAAGGTCGAGGTGCATCTGTCCAACAATGACAGCCGCGAGGATTTTCGCCAGGTCAGCATGACAGCCGGGGTCAGCGATGGCAGCATCGTCGGCTTTGGAAGTGATTCCTTCCTGCTGGGGCTGGAGGCCGTGCATCGGCTGTTGATGCGCCGGGGGCACGGCGGCACGGTCCGGCAGGTCATGATGGGAGATATCGGATGACCAAGGACATTCGTCATGTAGCCGTTGTTGGCGCCGGCGGCATGGGCGCCCTGTTTGGCGCGATCCTTTCCGAAGGTGGTCTGGAGGTGACGCTTGTTGATACGGACCGCGCGCATCTGGACGCCATCCGCAGGGACGGACTTCGCATTTCCGGGCTTGGTGGTGACAGGCGCCTGATGCTTGCGACAGCGCATGACGCCGCACAGGTCGAACAGGCCGATATCGTGCTGGTGCAGTGCAAGGGAACAGCGACCCGCGCGGCGGCGCTCGCGATGACGCATCTTGCCGATGCCGGTGCCGTTTTCATCAGTTTTCAGAACGGGCTTGGCAATGAGGATATCCTTGCTGAAATCCTTGGTGCCGAGACTGTCTTTGGCGGGTTGACCTCGATGGCCGGGGCGCGGTTGGGGCCGGGTCATATTCGTGATTTCGACCGCGTGCCGTCATATATCGGCGAATGGGGTGGCGGGAAATCGCCGCGCGCCGAGGCGATCGCCGCCGCCTTCACCGCGGCCGGGTTGGAAACGCATGCAAGCGCGGACATCAGCGCCGAGATCTGGAAAAAGCTTCTCGGCAACATGACGATGAGTGCCGTGTCCGGCGTGACCAATCTTACCAGCGCCGAGATTCTGCAGACGGAGTCGTTGCGGCGCGTCTGCTTCACCGCGCTTGACGAAGCGATCTCGATTGCGCATTCCCAGAACATCAATCTTGACCGTGAGGCGGTAGTGCGGGGGCTGGAGCTGATGACCGCACCGGGTGGCACCGGCGACAATAAATCCTCGCTCTGCCTCGATGTTCTGGCGCGTCGGCCAAGCGAGATCGAGTTCATCTATGGCACACCGTTGCAGCTTGCCGACGCCGCCGGTCTTGCCGTCCCGACATTGCGCAGCCTCTATGGTCTGGTGAAGGGTATCGAAACGCATTATGTCAGCGTAGCTGCACAGAACGGAACATCGTGAGATGAGCACATTGCAAGGAAAGACGGCCTTTGTATCAGGGGGAACACGCGGCATTGGCCTTGCCATCGCCGCAAGGCTGGCGCGGGACGGGGCCGATGTGATGATTGCCGGCAGCAATCCGGCGCATTGCGAGGACGCCCAAAACACAATCGCCGCGCAGTCGGACGGCCGGGTTGAATCCCACGCCGCCGATCTTCGCACGCTTGATGGCTGCCAGGCGGTGTTTGACGCCCACCAGCAGGCCTTTGGCAGCTGCGATATCCTTGTTCACAGCGCCGGTGCGACAAGGGGCGGCGTGTTCCCGGCCCAGGATGATGCCGATTTCATTGACGGGTTTGCGCTGAAATTCCATGCCGGCGTGCGACTTTCGCGCCTCTTCTGGCCGTTGCTCGCCACCGCGCACGGGAATGTGGTGATGATTGTCGGCGGCGCCTCGCGCACCCCCGATGCAAAATTCATGGTCGGTGGCGCGGTCAATGCGGCGCTGGCGAATTTCAGCAAGGCGCTGGCCGGGCAGGGTCTGCAGGATGATGTGAATGTGAACTGGATCAATCCGGGCCAGACCGAGACCGAACGCCTGCAGCAGCTTCTCGCGACACGGGCGCGAGACGAGAACCTCAGCATTGACGAGGTCCGCGCCGAGCGTATGCAGGCCGAGGGCATTCGCCGTCTTGGCCAACCCGAGGATACGGCAGCGCTTGTCGCGTTCCTGTGCGGTGACGAGGCGCGGCACATTCATGGCGCCGGCATCAGTGTCGATGGCGGCGCGACGAAGGGATATTTCTGATGAATTTTTCGCTGTCAGAGGAACAGCGCCTGCTTGTCGCCACCATCCGCGGTTTCATCGATGACGAGCTGCGACCGCTGGAGGCGCAGGTTGAGGAGGCAGGTCATCTTGCCGATGATGTGGCGGCAGCGATTCGCGACAAGTCACGTGCGCTGGGGCTGTATGCGGTCAATATTCCAACCGCATATGGCGGTGGCGGTCTGTCTGTTCTCGACTGGATGATTGCCGAGGAGCAGTTTGGCCGGACAAGTGACATCCTGATCCGCCGTGCATTCGGCAATGTCTATGAGATCCTGCTGGAAGGCACCAAGGCGCAGATCGAGGAATATCTGCTGCCGGCGGTGCGCGGCGAGCGCACCTTCTCGGTCGCCTTCACCGAACCTGAGGCCGGGTCCGACGCTGCCGCCATTTCCACAAACGCGGTGCGACGCGCCGATGGGTGGGTGTTGAACGGCGCCAAGCATTACATTTCGGATGGGCTCTATTCCGACTTTTTCATCGTCACCGCTGTGACCGACCCGGATGCCGGCGCGCGCGGGATTTCCACCTTCATTCTGGACAAGGGGGTGCCAGGCTTCACCATCGGCCGTGATCAGCCGATGATGGGGCTTCGCGGCACCTCGCATGTCGAGATGCGGTTCGATGATGTTGTTCTGGATGCCGGCCGCCTTCTGGGTCCGCAAGGGCAGGGACTGAAGCTGGCCTTGGCAACGCTTGGCCGGGTGCGCCTTGCGCAGGTGTCGGCGCGGGCCGTCGGCAAGGCCAGCATGATCCTCGATTCCTGTCTTTCCTATGCGCGCGACAGGCGGCAGTTCGGATCCGCGATCGGCGAGTTCCAGCTGGTGCAGCAGATGCTTGCCGACTCGGCCATGGAGATCAATGGCTGCCGGCTGGCGCTGTGGCAGACGGCAAGCCGGATTGATTCCGGCGATGAGGCGCGCGGGGCGATTTCGATGCTGAAAGTGCAGGCATCTGAGATGCTGGGCCGTGTCGTCGACCGGGCGGTGCAGATTTATGGTGGTGCCGGCTATTGCCGCGATCTGCCGATGGAGCGTTATTATCGCGATGCGCGAATTGCCAGGATCTATGACGGCACTTCGGAAATTCACCGCATGGTGATGGCGCGCCAGATGATGAAGGGGGATGTCGGGCTGTTCGACATCTATGAGCAGGCAGGATGACAAAAGTACAGTTTCTATCGGCGGACGAGGCTGCCGCCCTGATTGATGATGATGCCGTGATCGGGCTGACCGGTGGTGGTGGTGGGCTGGTCGAGGCGAGCGCGCTTCACGCCGCCGTCGAACGCCGCTTCCTCGACACCGGCCACCCGCGCAATCTGACCTGCATCCATGCTCTCGGGATTGGTGACAGGCAGGAACGCGGGATGAACCGGTTTGCGCATGTCGGCATGACGGGCCGGGTGATTGGTGGCCACTGGGTCTGGTCCCCGCGCATGCAGCAGATGGCGCGTGACAACGAGATCGAGGCCTATGTTCTGCCTGGCGGCGTGATCATGCAATTGATGCGCGAGGTCGCCGCCGGCAGACCGGGTCTGATCACGCATGTCGGGCTTGGCACCTTTGTCGATCCGCGGCTGGATGGTGGGCGGATGAACGAGGCCGCCAAACAGGACCTGACCGAGATCATCACCATCGACGGGCGCGACTATCTTCGCTATCTGCCGATCCCGGTGACGGTGGCGTTGCTTCGCGGGAGCTATGCTGATGAGGATGGCAACATCTCGCTCGAGGAAGAGCCTGCCAATCTTGATATCTACGCGATGGCGGCGGCGGCGCATAACAGCGGCGGCAAGGTCATTTTCCAGGTTCGCGGGAAGGTGCCGCGCAACAGCCTGAAGGCCCGCGAGGTGCGTATTCCGGCGGCGCTTGTCGATGCCATCATAGTCGATGAGTGCCAGCAACAGGGCTATGACGTCGTCTATGACGCGGCGCTGTCAGGCCAGGATCGCCGCGAAGATCCGGAGCCACAGCAGCCGGTTTTCTCGCCGCGCCTGATCATTGCCCGCCGGGCGCAGCAGGAGCTTCGCGACAATGCGGTGATCAATTTCGGATTCGGCATCCCCGACCAGATCGCCAAGCTGATCGATCGTGACGGCGACTCGGGACGCTATTTCCAGACGATTGAACATGGCACCTATGGCGGCAGGCTGATGGATGGTGATCTGTTCGGCTATGCGATGAGCCCAAGCTGCATGATCGATGGCCCCTCGCAGTTCGACTTCTATTCAGGCGGCGGGCTGGATATCGCCTTTCTCGGATTTGGCGAGATGGACGCCGCCGGCAATGTCAATGTCTCCAAGCTTGCCGGCAATACGGTCGGGCCTGGCGGCTTTATCGATATCGCGCAGAATGCGCGCAAGGTGGTGTTCTGCGGCACTTTTGATACTGGCGGGGCGCGGCTTGAGACAGGGGACGGCACCTTGCGGGTTACCACGCATGGCCGGATTGCCAAGCTTGTCGAGTCGGTCGACCAGATCACCTTTTCCGGCCCGCAGGCATGTGTTCAGGGCCAGCATGTTGTCTATGTGACCGAGCGCGCCGTGTTCGAACTGCGCGAGGATGGCGTGCATCTTGTCGAGATCGCCCCCGGGATCGACCTGCAGGGTGATGTTCTGGACCGGATGGGGTTTGTGCCGCGCATGGACACGCCACCCGCGGTGATGGGCGCGGCACTGTTTCAGGAACAACTTTTTCAGGAACAGGAGACACGAAAAGGCTGATGGATATGTTCAGAATTGGATTGGTCGGGGCCGGTTCGATCGGGGCCCGCCATATCAAGGCCATTGACGAGCTGGCGCATATTGATCTTGTGGCGATCGCCGACCTGTCGCCCGCAGTGGCACAGCTTGGCACCGCGCGCAACATCCCGGTCTTCGCCGATGCTGATAGCATGCTGTCCGCGGTTGATGTCGAGGCGGTGATCATTTCCACCCCGACCGAGCGTCACCATGCCGATGTGATGACGGCGCTGAAACACCGCAAGACGGTGCTGGTCGAAAAGCCGATCACCGCCACCATGACCGAAGCCGATGAGGTGACCCGCTATGCGGCGGCGCAGGGATGCAGGGTTCTGGTCGGCCATCAGCGCCGCTACTACCCCTGCGCAAGAACGGCTCGCGAGATCATCCAGAGTGGGCGCATCGGCAGGTTGATGGCGGTCAGCGGCCAGTGGACAACGCGCAAGGATGATGAATATTACGCCCCGGAATGGCGCCGCGACATCAAGGCTGGCCCGATCCTGACCAATCTGATCCATGAGATCGACATTCTGCGGTTCATCTGCGGTGATATCACTTCGGTGTCCGCCGAGATCACGCATCATGATCAGCAGTTTGAAAAGGAGGATGCCGTCGCCATCAGCCTGAAATTCGCCAATCAGGCTGTGGGAAGCTTTCTTCTCTCGGACCGCACGCCATCGCCCTGGACATGGGAAATGGCGCTTGGCGAGAATGCGAAATTCCCGAAGACGGGGATGAACGCCATCCGGTTTCTCGGCACGCGCGGCGCGCTGGAATTTCCGAACCTGGTGCTGTGGCGCCATGATCAGGACACTGGCGACTGGCATCACGAAATCAGGCCGGAGGTGATCGAGACCCCCTTCATCGACGCCTATATCGCGCAGTGTGAGCATCTCTGCGCTGTGGCGCGCGGACTCGAGGATCCGATCATCGATGCGTTGAATGGCAGCCGGTCGCTCGACGCCACGCTGGCGGCGGCGCGTGCGGCAACCGACGGGACAAGGATCACCCTGTCACAGGGCGGGGATCAACAGGATGGGCTTTCAT
>SHBC01000016.1 GCA_004213025.1 SAR116 cluster bacterium | reverse complement strand
GTATTGGAACGCCGCCGCGACCCCCTCTATCTGTTCAAGTCGCTGACCGAGCCCTGCCTCGAGGGCTGCGGCCCGGAACGGATTGGCCAGATTGTCGACGCCATCGACAATATGGACAGCCTGTCCGAAGAGGTGGCGACGCTGCAGACAATGCTGTCGAGCGCGCAGGAAATGAAACTCGATGGCGAGGGCCGGATCATGCTGTCGGCGGATTTCATCGATTTCGCCGCGCTTGACGACATGGCGCTCTATGCCGGTATCGGCCGGTCCTTCCAGATCTGGCTTCCGGCGCGCTATCGGGCGCGCGAGACCGAGGCCCGCACCCGCGCCAAGACGGCGGGGCTGCCCAGCCTGCGGCTTGGTGGCGGCAGGCGGCCGCCTGACGAGCCGGACGGGAGGCGCTGATGACAGCGGCGCACCCCCGGCATCAGGCACTCCACACGCCGGTGCTGCTGCGCGACGTCGTCTCAGCCCTGGCCCCGCTTGATGGCGGCCTCTATCTTGACGCAACCTTCGGCAATGGCGGCTATAGCGAGGCCATCCTCAACGCCGCCGCCTGCACCGTCATCGCCATCGACCGCGACCCCGACGCCATCGCCCGCGGCACCGCACTTGCCGACAGATATGGCGACAGGCTGCATCTCCATGAGGGGTGCTTCTCCGAGATGCGCGACCTTGCCGGGCCGGATGTGAGGCTTGACGGCATCGCCTTTGACCTTGGCGTCTGTTCAACCCAGATTGATCAGGCGGAGCGCGGCTTTTCCTTCCGCCTTGACGGGCCGCTGGATATGCGGATGTCGAAATCCGGCGACAGCGCGGCCGATATCGTGATGCGGCTTGATGAACGCGCGCTGGCGCAGATCCTGTGGGATTATGGCGAGGAGCGCGCCTCGCGCCGCATCGCCCGCGCCATCGTCCGCGCCCGCACCGAGGCGCCAATCGCCACCACCGGCCAGCTGGCGGCGATCATCCATGCGGTGATGCCGGCACCGCGCCCCGGCCAGCTTGACCCGGCGACGCGCAGCTTTCAGGCGCTGCGCATCTATATCAACCGCGAGCTTGGCGAGATCGAGGACGGGCTGAGCGCCGCCGAGGCAATGCTGAAGCCCGGCGGCATCCTTGCCGTGGTGTCCTTTCATTCGCTGGAGGACCGGATCGTGAAGCGCTTTCTCGGCGCGCGCAGCAGCGCCCGCGCCAACCCGTCGCGCCATCGCCCGGCGATTGAGGGTCCGGCCCCGACTTTCGAGCTGGTGACCCGCAAGCCGATCCTGCCCGGCGATGATGAGACGGCGGAGAATGCCCGCGCCCGCTCGGCAAAGCTTCGTGTCGCCAGACGCACCGCCTCCTCACTTTCGGATAGCGGAGGCGGCGCATGCGCATGATCCTTCTTGCCAGCGTGCTGACCGCCATTCTCGGCACCACGCTCTATCAGGTGAAGATCGGCATCGACCGGCGCGAGGGCGAATTGCTGGCGCTGGAACGCGATATCAGGTCGGCCGAGCGTGAAATCTCCGTTCTCGAGGCTGAATGGGCGCATCTGTCACGTCCGGAGCGGGTTCTGGAACTGTCCAACAGGCTGCTGGAAATGCAGCCCATCCCGGAAGACCGGGTGCTGCCGATAGACGCCATCCCGATGCGCATCCTGCCGACCTTCAACGATCCGGTGGCCGATGTCGGGGTGATCACCCTGCTGCCGCCGGAACCGGAAACGCCGCCAACAGATCTGACGCGCGATCTGACAAAAATCGCCGCCACGCCGGATGACCGCGTCACCCTCCAGAAGCGAGGGATCACGCCGCAATGAGCCAGCCCGTCAGCATCACATCGCGCCTTCGCGCCCTTGTCCTGCCGGCCCGCCCGGACCCGGCGCGCTCACGCCGCATCGCCGAGGTGCGGCTGGTGATCTCCGCCGTGGCGGTGCTGGCGGTGTTCGCGGCCATCGCCGCGCGGGTGATGTTTCTTGCCACCGACGATGCGAATGCCCGCACCGCCGGGATCGTGCCGCCGCCAAAAGCCGAACGCGGCCAGATTCTGGACCGCAAGGGCCGGCTGCTGGCAACCAACCTTCCGATCACCGTGCTTCATGCCGACCCCGGCGAGATCATGGACCCGGCCGCGGCGGCGCGCGCGCTGGCCCCCCTGCTGGCGCGCCATGACGTGGCGGCGCTGACAAGGCTGCTGACAAAGGAGACCCGCTATGTCGAGCTTGACCGCAAGCTGACCCCGGCACGGCATGCCGAAATCCTCAATCTCGGCATCCCCGGAATCCATTTCCGCAAGAGCACGCTCCGCGCCTATCCGAGCGGCCGGCTGGCAGCGCATATCCTTGGCCAGGTCGACCCCGACAATAACGGCCTTGCCGGGGTGGAAAAATCGCTGGATGCCCGGCTTGCCAGCGGCGATGATGTCACGCTGTCGATCGATGCTGGCATCCAGGCCATTGTCGCACGTGAAATCAACAGGCAAATTCAGATATTTCAGGCAATTGGCGGCGCCGGTGTGATGCTTGATATCGCCAGCGGCGAGGTGCTGGCGCTGGTCTCGCTTCCCGATTTCAACCCGAATCATTTCGGCACCACCGACGCCGATACCAGGTTCAACCGGGCGACACTCGGCCTGTATGAGATGGGCTCGACCTTCAAGGTCCTGAACACGGCGATGGCGCTGGAGTCGAAGACGACGACGCTCGACCGGCGCTATGAGGTTGCCAAGCCGCTTCGCGTTGGCGGCCATCGCATCAGCGACTTCCATGTCTATGACTGGCCGCTGACGGTGCCGGAAATTCTCGTACTGTCATCGAATATCGGGTCGGCCAGGATGGCGGCCGAAATCGGCGCCGAGACCCAGAAATACTATCTTCGCCAGCTTGGCATGTTCGACCGGCTGCCAATCGAAATTCCCGAGACAGCGAAACCATTGCTGCCACGATCCTGGCGGCAGTCCGAGATTGCCACCATTTCCTATGGCCATGGCATCTCGGTGACGCCGCTGCATCTGGCCGCCGCCGTTGCCACCGCCAGCGGCAGCGGGCTGTGGACCGCGCCGACGCTGCTGCGCCGCCAGTCCGGCAATCAGTCAGGCGATCAGTCCGCCAATCAGTCAGGCGATCAACCGGTTCGCGAGCTGGTATTTTCCGACGAGACCACCCGCGCCGTGCGTTCGATGATGCGGCTTGTCGTCAAGCATCCGGACGGCACCGGCAACTATGCCGAGGCGCGCGGCTACATGGTTGGCGGCAAGACCGGCACCACCGAGAAAATCCGTCCCGAGGGCGGCTATTACAAGGACCGCAACATCGCCAGTTTTGCCGCCACCTTCCCGGTTCATGACCCGCGCTATGTGCTGGTGGTGATGGTGGATGAGCCGAAAGGACAGAAGCATTCCTACGGCTATGCCACCGGCGGCTGGGTGGCGGCCCCGGCGGCGCGCCACATCATCCAGAATGCGGCGCCATTGCTCGGAATTCATCCTGTTGACGAAAAAGCGCCCGAAATTCGCCGGAAACTGCGGCTGGACTTCAAGATCGGAAAGGAGGAAAAAACCCTTGCATCTTTCTGATCTGATCCCCGGCCCGACGATGGCGCATCCACGCGCGGCAGAGATTGCCGCGCTGGAGATTACCGGCCTTGGCAGCGATTCACGCCAGGCCGGCAAGGGGTTTCTGTTTGCCGCCTTTGCCGGCAGCCACGCTGACGGGCGCGACTTCGCCGCCGCCGCCGTCGAGTCCGGCGCCGCCGCCATTCTGACCGATGGCCGTCCGCTGGACACCGCGCTGGAGGCCATCGCCGCCAGCGGCGTGCCGGTCCTGACATGCCCGTCACCGCGCCACGAACTGGCCCTTGCTGCCGCGCGCTTCTGGCGCCGCCAGCCAGGCATGATCGCCGCTGTTACCGGCACCAATGGCAAGACATCGACGGTTGACTTCATCCGCCAGATCTGGCGCCGCGCCACCTGGGACGCCGCCTCGATCGGCACGCTGGGGCTGCAGGGGCCGGACCCGCGCACGATGCAGGGACGGATGCTTGGCCTGCCCTCGCTGACAACACCAGACGCGGTCAGCCTTCACGCCGCGCTACAGCCGATCTGCAGCGCCGGCATCACGCATCTGGCGCTGGAGGCAAGCAGCCATGGCCTCGCCCAGCATCGCCTTGACGGTCTGAAGATCCATGTTGCCGGCTTTACCAATCTGAGCCGCGATCATCTTGATCACCATACCGACATGGAGGCCTATTTCGCCGCCAAGGCGCGTCTGTTTACCGAACTTCTGATGCCGGGCGGCAGCGCGGTGATCAATATCGACGACCCCTATGGCGCGCGGCTTGACGAGATGATGCGCAACCTTGCCCCGCAGGACCGGGTCATCCTGACTGTCGGCAGTCATAAATCCGCCAATTTCCGGATCAGTAGCGTCATCGCCATGGATTTCGGCCTTGATGTGACAGTCGAGCATGACGGCAAGAGCCTGTGCATCCCGATGGCGCTTGCCGGCACCTTCCAGGCGGTGAACGCCGTGACCGCGGCGGTAATGGCGCATGCCAGCGGCCTGCCACTGCATGACTCACTCTGGGCACTTCCCTATGTCACCGGTGCCGAGGGCCGTATGCAGCTTGTCTCAGGTCATCCTGCCGGTGCCAGGGTGGTTGTCGATTATGCGCACACACCCGACGCGCTGGAATCGGCGTTGAAGGCGCTTCGGCCCGAAACGCGCGGCCGCCTTGCCGTGGTTTTTGGCGCCGGAGGTGACCGTGACGCCGGCAAGCGCCCGATGATGGGCAGCACCGCCCACAGGCATGCCGATCTTGTCTATGTCACCGACGACAATCCGCGCTCTGAGGATGCCGCGGCGATCCGCACCGCGATTATCGAAAACTGCCCGAATGCCATTGAGATTCCTGACCGTGGTGAAGCCATCGCATCCGCCATGCGTGATCTGAACGCCGATGATGTGCTGCTGATTGCCGGCAAGGGGCATGAAAGTGTCCAGCTTGTTGGCAGCGAGACCCTGCCTTTCAGCGATTCCAGCGTCGCCCGTAATGCCATCCGCAGGCTGACAGCCGATGGAGGCGACGCATGAATGCCGCCACGCCGGGGATGAAGATCGATGCCGGGGAACTGGCCCGCCGGGTTGAAGGCACCTGGTTGATGCCAGCTGGCGAGCTGACCGTCACCGCAGTCGAGATCGACAGCCGGCTCTGTACGCCAGGCACACTGTTCGCCGCACTCGCCGGGCAGCACACGGATGGCCATGATTATATCGCCGCCGCCGGTGCCGCTGGCGCCGCCGCGGCGCTGGTGTCGCGCGATCCCGGCACCCTGCCCCGCCCCCTGCCGTGCCCGCTGTTGATGGTTGACGATGTCGAGGCCGCACTGGCCAGGCTTGGCGCCTTTGGCCGGGCGGCGCACCGTATGGCCGGTGGTCATCTGGTGGCCATAACCGGCTCGGTCGGCAAGACCGGAAGCAAGGAAATGCTGGCCCATATGCTGCGCCGTCTTGGCGGATGCCATGCCAACCGCGCCAGCTTCAACAATCATCTTGGCGTGCCGCTGACGCTGGCGGCGCTTCCCGACGCGCCGCTTGCCGCCGTGCAGGAAATTGGCATGAACGCGCCGGGGGAAATCCGGACGCTCAGCACCCTCGCCCAGCCCGATATCGCGGTCATCACGCGCATTGCCGACAGCCATGCCGGGTTTTTCGACAGTCTTGATGACATTGCCGCCGCCAAGGCCGAAATCTTCGACGGGCTGACAGCTGGCGGCACCGCCATCCTGAACGCCGATGATGCGTATTTCACATTCCTTTCCAGCCGTGCCAGCAATGCCGGCGCCGGCCGGACCATCGGTTTTGGCACCGACGCCAGCGCCGAGGCACGTCTCCTCGACCTTATGACTGATGATGCCGGGACGAATGTCAGGGCGGATATTCTGGGAACCGGTCTCGCCTTCCGGATGGGCACGCGTGGCCAGCATTGGGCGCACAACGCCATGGCCATGCTGGCGGCGGTGGCAGCGCTGGATCTGGACGTCAAGCAGGCTGCGGAATCCCTGAATGATTTCAGTGAAATGCCTGGTCGCGGCGCGATCTCCAGCGGCGTCTTTGATAGCACGACGATAATTTTAATCGACGACAGCTATAACGCCGGGCCGGCCTCGATGAAGGCCGCCTTCACAATGATTGCCGCAACGCCACCGCAGATCATCGTGTTGTCGGACATGCTTGAACTCGGCGATGCCGGCGCGGCCGCACATGCCGCCCTCGCCCCGGCCATCGCCGCGCTGCACCCGCGCATGCTGATCACCATCGGGCCGATGATGGCCGAAATGGCGTCATCGCTTCCCGGCGGCATCGACCATCACGCCGTCGACACGCCCGACCTGGCAATTGCCGCGCTGCGGGCCGCGCTTCGTGACGATGACCGGGTCTTCATCAAGGGATCGAACGGGTCCGGCGCCTGGCGTGTCGCCGCGGCAATCCTCGACGGGTTCTCCGCACCAACGGGCGCCAATGGAGGTGCATCACATGCTGCCTGACCTTCTTGTGCCATTGTCGGACCAGTATCAGTTGTTCAACCTGTTCCGTTACATCACCTTCCGGACCGGCGGCGCGACGATTACCGCGCTGATCGTCAGCCTGATGTTCGGCCCGGCGCTGATCCGCTGGCTGAAAAACCATCAGGTCGAGGGCCAACCAATCCGCGCCGACGGGCCGGAATCGCATCTTGTGACAAAGATCGGGACGCCGACCATGGGCGGGTTGCTGATCCTGGGGGCATTCGCCCTGTCGACATTGCTGTGGATGCCGCTGTCAAACCCCTATCTGTGGCCGGTTCTGCTTGTCGCGCTCAGCTTTGGGGCGGTCGGGTCGGTCGATGACTGGATGAAGCTGCGCCGCCGCTCGCATCACGGCATGTCAGGGCGGATGAAGCTGGTGCTGCAGCTTGGCGTTGCCTTCATCGCGACGCTGGCGCTGATCGAATTGTCGCCGGCCCAGCTTCGCTATGGCGTGGCTGTTCCCTTCTTCAAGGACACGCTGATTTCGCTGGGGCTGTTCTATGTACCCTTCGCGATGGTGGTGATTGTCGGCGCCTCGAACGCGGTCAACCTGACCGACGGTCTTGACGGGCTGGCCATCGTGCCGGTGATGATTGTCGCCGCCTGTTTTGGCCTGATTGCCTATCTCGCCGGCAACGTCAATTTCGCCAGCTACCTGCAGATCAACTATGTTCCCGGCACCGGTGATCTGGCGGTGATGTGCGGCGCGCTGCTTGGCGCCGGGCTCGGCTTTCTGTGGTTCAACGCCCCACCGGCGCGCGTCTTCATGGGTGATACGGGATCACTGGCGCTTGGCGGCGCGCTTGGCGCGATGTCGGTGGCGACACGGCATGAGCTGGTGCTTGCCATCACCGGCGGCCTGTTCGTTGTCGAGACCCTGTCGGTCATCCTGCAGGTCGCCTCATTCAAGCTCACCGGCAAGCGGATCTTCCTGATGGCGCCGTTGCACCATCATTTCGAGCGCAAGGGCTGGGCTGAATCAACCATCGTCATCCGGTTCTGGATCATCGCCGTCGTGCTGGCGCTGGCCGGCCTGTCATCGTTGAAGCTTCGCTAGGGGTCATCTTCATGCTCGTTCCGCATTCCATGTCAGGCAGAAAGGTCGGGATCCTTGGTCTCGGCCTGTCCGGCATGGCGGCGGCGCGCGGTCTCGCCGCGGCTGGCGCCAAATGCTGGCTGCATGATGACGGGCGGGCGGCGCCGGATGATCTGCCTGCCAACGCCATACCGGCGCATTGGCAGGACTGGCCATGGGACGGGCTTGACACCATGGTGATCAGCCCCGGCATCCCGCATGACCACCCTGCCCCGCATCCGGCGGCGGCACGCGCCTTGGCGGCCGATGTCGAGATCATCAGCGAGATTGAACTGGCAATGCGCGCCGCACCAAAGGCGCGGCTTGTCGCCATCACCGGCACGAACGGCAAATCGACGACAACGGCGCTGATTGGCCACTGCCTGCGGACAGCCGGGATCGCGGTCAGTGTCGGCGGCAATATCGGCGATGCCGCCTGCAATCTGGATGACGCCGGCCCGGACGGGGTGATCGTGCTGGAGCTGTCTTCATACCAGCTTGAAACAACGCCATCGCTTCACGCCGATGTTGCGCTTCTTCTCAACGTCACGCCGGACCATCTCGACCGGCATGGCGGCATGGACGGCTATGTCGCCGCCAAGGCGCGCATCCTGTCTGCCCTGCCGCCGCATGGCCTGGCTATATTTGGCGAGGGTAACGGGCCGGTTGGCCAGCTTGCCGCAGACTTTCTGGCACGTGGCGGCACCGCCGTGACGGTCAGCGCGGATGACCTTCCCACCGATGGAAATCTGTCACCGGCCCTTGCCGGTCCGCATAATGCCATCAACGCCGCCGCCGCCGCGGCCTGCCTTCGGCATCTGGGGGTAAGCGAGGCCGACATCGCCGCCGGCATGGGTGATTTCGCCGGCCTGCCGCACCGGATGCAGCATGTAGCACAGCATGAGGGCGTCGCCTTCATCAATGATTCCAAGGCAACCAACGGTGTTGCCGCGGCCTGCGCGCTTGCCGCCTATGACAGCATTTACTGGATTGCCGGCGGCGAGGCGAAGGAAGACGGGCTCGGCCCCGCCGCCAGCGCCACCGCGAATGTACGGCGCGCCTATCTCATCGGCAGTTCCGCCGCCGATTTCGCCAGCACGTTGGACGGCAAGGTGCCGATCAGACTGTCAGGCGACCTTGAGAGCGCGACAACGGCCGCCTTTGCCGATGCCAGCGCCGCCATCGGCGCGGCCGGCACGGCGACGATCCTGTTGTCACCCGCCGCCGCCTCATTCGACCAGTTTGACAGTTTCGGTGACCGCGGTGACGCCTTCTGCGCCATCGCAAGACGACTCGCCACCGCCACCGCTACGGGAGGCGCGCATGCTTGACCGCACCGATCGCTCTCTTGTCGGGGTCTGGTGGTGGACCGTCGATCGCTGGCTGCTGGCCAGCGCGCTGCTGCTGATGGTTGTCGGCACGCTTCTTGTCATGGCCGCCGGACCGGCGGTGGCAACGCTGATCAACCTGCCGTCGCAGCATTTCGGCATGCGCCAGGGGATTTTCCTGATTCCCGCTGTCGGCATCATGATCACCGTATCGCTGCTGGAGCCGCGCCCGATCCGGGTGCTGGCGCTGCTTGGTCTTGCCGGGATCATCGGCCTGATGGTCCTCGCCGTTGTCGCGGGAAGCGAAATCAAGGGCGCCACACGCTGGATCAACATTGCCGGCTTCAACCTTCAACCCTCGGAATTCGCCAAGCCGCTCTTCGCCGTGGTTTCGGCCTGGCTTCTGACATTGTGGCGCGAGGGTCAGGATTTCCCGGGCTGGATCTATTCCTCACTGCTGATGGCTTTGATTGTCGGCATCCTTGTGCTGCAGCCCGATATCGGCATGACGCTGATGATTGTCCTGACCTGGGGCTTCCAGATGTTCCTTGCCGGCATGCCGATGTTGCTGGTCATCTTCATCGTCGCGCTGGCACCGCTTGGCCTGTTCATCGCCTATCTGACGCTTGATCACGTAAAACTGCGGATCGAGAAATTCATCGAAGGCGGTGCCTGGCAGGTCGAACAGGCGAAGCATTCCTTTGCCAATGGCGGGCTGTTTGGCGTTGGCCCCGGTGACGGCACGGTAAAGCTTCATCTTCCCGACGCGCATTCCGACTTCATCTTTGCCGTCGCTGCCGAGGAGTTCGGCGCCCTTGCCTGTCTGACGCTGGTTGCGCTCTATGGCTTCATCGTGCTTCGCGGCTTTGCGAGGGCCCTGTCGGATGAAGGTCTGTTCTGCCTGATCGCCAGCGCCAGCCTGGTTCTGCAATTCGGCGTGCAGGCGGCCATCCACATGGCCTCGTCAGCGGATCTCATCCCGACCAAGGGGATGACGCTGCCGCTGATCAGCTATGGCGGCTCGTCGCTTGTCGCCAGCGGCCTGACGATGGGGCTGATCCTCGCCCTGACGCGCCGGCGCTCGCCCTATGCCCTGCCTGGACGGCGTCACCAGCAGGAGAGCCCGTCATGACCGCGCCGCGCAAACCGCTGGTCGCGCTGGCCGCTGGCGGCACCGGCGGGCATGTGTTCCCTGCCCTTGCCGTGGCCGAGGCGCTTCGCGGTGCCGGGGTCGAAACGCTGGTGATGACCGACCGCCGCGGCGCCAGCCTCATCCCCGCCGAGGGCCGCGTTGTGCTGCCGGCCGCCTCCCCTTTCCGGCGCGGCCTCTTCATTCGTCTGGCGGCGATGGCGAAACTTGCCACCGGTGCGGTGATGGCCCTGCTGTTGATGCTGAAACGCCGACCGGCGGCCATGGTCGGCTTTGGCGGCTATCCGTCCTTTGCCCCGTTGCTTGCCGCGCGCCTTCTTGGCGTGCCATCGCTGCTGCATGAACAGAACGCCTTCCTCGGCCGGGCCAATCATCTGCTGGCGCGCTGGACAGGTCATCTGGCGCTGAGCTGGGACGGCACCCGCAACCTGCCGGCCCGGGTGACAAGCTTCGTCTCCGGCATGCCCGTGCGGTCAGTCTTCTTCGCCATCAAACCACGGCCGGCGAATGCGAAAGGGCCGCTGTCACTGACCATCATCGGCGGCTCGCTTGGCGCGGCCGTCTTCGCCGAGCTGGTCCCGGCGGCGCTTGCCACCCTACCGGAGCCGCTTCGCACCCGTCTTCGCATCGTCCAGCAATGTCGCGCCGAGCAGATTGACGCCCTGCGCCAGACATACGCGGCGCTTGGCATGGATGCCGAGGTGGCGGCCTTTTTCACCGACATGCCGGACCGGCTTGCCGCCGCTGACCTTGTGATCGCCCGCGCCGGTGCCTCGACCGTTGCCGAGCTTGCCGCGGCGGGCCGGCCAGCCCTGCTGGTGCCCTTTGCCGGCGCCATGGATGACCATCAGACAGCGAATGCACGCCAGCTTGAAGTGGCCGGTGGCGGCCAGTGCCTTGCCGAGGCCGATCTTGACGCCGCACGTCTTGGCGGCGCCATCGCCAATATCCTGAATGATCCGGACAAGCGCGGGCGCATGGGCCGCGCCGCACACGGGATTGCCGCGGCAAACGCCGCCGGCATCATCGCTGAACATGTGCTGATGCGGGCCGGGCTTAGCACCACTTCAGGGAGCGGGTCATGAGTGAACTTCCCCTGTCCATCGGCACCCTGCATTTCACCGGTATTGGCGGCATCGGGATGAGCGGCATTGCCGAGATACTGTTCGAGATGGGCTATTCGGTGCAAGGCAGCGACAGCGCCGAGAACGCCAATGTCCGCCGCCTTCGTGAAAAGGGCATCAAGGTGATCTGCGGGCAGAAGGCCGAGAATGTCGAGGATGCGTCCATCGTCGTCATCTCGACCGCGATCCGGCCCGACAATCCGGAACTGGTCGCCGCACGCGAACGCTTTCTCCCGGTTGTCCACCGCGCCGAGATGCTTGGCGAGCTGATGCGGCTTCGCTGGTCGGTGGCGGTCGCCGGAACGCATGGCAAGACGACGACGACCTCGCTTGTGGCAACCCTCCTCGACAGCGCCGGTGTGGACCCGACGGTGATCAATGGCGGCATCATCACCGGCTGGGGCAGCAACGCAAAGCTTGGCCGCGGCCAGTGGATGGTTGTCGAGGCCGATGAAAGCGACGGCTCCTTCTCGAAACTGAACCCGACCGTCGCGGTGGTAACCAATATCGACCCCGAACATCTGGACCATCACGGCACCTATGAGGCACTGGAGAAGGCCTTCCTGAACTTTGTTGCCTCGATCCCCTTCTATGGTTTTGCGACGCTGTGCATCGACCATCCGGCGGTGCAGCGGATGATGGCCGGCATCAAGGACCGCCGGGTCATTACCTATGGCATGGCGGCGAATGCCGATGTGCGGGCGGTCAATCTTCGCCATGACGGGCCGATGATGGTGTTCGATGTCATCCTGTCCGACCGCGCGGCCGGCGGGCATGAGATGATGCCGGAAGTGCGCTTCCCGATGCTTGGCGAGCATAATGTCCAGAACTGTCTTGCCGCGCTTGCCGTAGCGCTGGAGATGGGTGTCACGCCGGACCGGATCGCCGCCACGCTGGAGATGTTTGGCGGCGTCGGACGGCGGTTCGAGACCAAGGGCGTCAGCGGCGGCGTCACAATCATCGATGATTACGGTCACCATCCGGTGGAAATCCGGGCCGCGCTTCGCGCCGGTCGGATGCTGTGCGGCACCAACAAGCTTGTCGCCGTTGTCCAGCCGCACCGCTATAGCCGCCTTGCCGATCTGTTCGAGGATTTCTGCGGCTGTTTCAACGATGCCGACGAGGTGCTGGTGGCCGATGTCTACGCCGCCGGCGAGGCCCCGATCGACGGTATGGGCCGCGACGCCCTTGTGACAGGCCTTCGTGACCATGGCCATCGCGGGCCAGCCGCGCTGGCCGGGCCGGACGCATTGGCGGACGAAATTCTCGCACGCACGAATAGCGGCGACCTGGTGATGTGTCTTGGAGCCGGCGATATCACCGGCTGGGCGGCACAGCTGCCGGCCGACATGGACAAATTGCGGGAGAATGGCGCATGACGACCAGCCTCATCGACCGCCTGCCGCCGGTGCGCGGCGAGTATGCCAGCGCCGTGCCGATGGCCAAACATACATGGTTCGGCGTCGGCGGCCCGGCGGAGATTATCTTCAGCCCGGCCGACGATGACGATCTTGGCAGTTTCCTTGCCGCCTGCCCGGCCGACATTCCGATATTGACCGTCGGTGCCGGGTCCAACCTTCTTGTCCGCGACGGCGGCGTTGCGGGTGTGGTGATCCGCACGCCTGCCCATATGACCGGCGTCACGCATGATGGCGATGTGGTTACTGCCGGCGCCGGGGCGCTGGATGCCGATGTCGCCCGCCATGCCGCGCGGGCCGGGCTTGCCGGGCTGGAGTTCCTGATTGGCATTCCTGGCAGCGTCGGTGGCGGGCTGCGGATGAATGCCGGCGCCTATGGCGGCGAGTTCCGCGATGTGGTCATCCGGGCGCACGGTTTTGACAGGTCGGGCCGCGCCTTCAGCGCGACGCCGGATGAGATGGGCATGGCGTATCGCCACAGCGATGCCCCCGCCGACTGGATCTTCACCCATGCCGAGTTCCGCGCAACACAGGGTGACACCGCCGCCATCAAGGCGCGGATGAAGGACATCGTCGCCAGCCGCGGTGATGCGCAGCCGCGCGGGGTGCGCACCGGTGGCAGCACATTTGCCAACCCGCCCGGCGGCAAGGCCTGGCAGGAGATCGACGCCGCCGGCTGTCGTGGGCTGGAAATCGGCGGCGCGCTGGTATCGGAAAAACACTGCAACTTCCTGATCAATCAGGGCGGCGCCTCGGCGCATGACATCGAATGTCTTGGCGAGACGGTACGCCTGCGCGTTGCCGAACGCGGTGGGCCCGCCCTGCGCTGGGAAATCCGCCGGGTTGGCCAGCTTGCCGACGGGCAGATCATCCCGGGAGACAAAAACGGGAGGGCTGAGGCATGACCGGCGAGCGCGTTGCGGTTCTGATGGGGGGATGGACATCCGAGGCACGGGTGAGCCGGGTGTCGGCAAGCTTTTGCGGCCAGGCCGCGCGCAATGCCGGCTGGGACGCTGTCGAGGTCGAGGTTGATCGCAACATCGCCCACACGCTGGCCGAAATGCAGCCGGCGCGCGCCTTCAACGCCCTGCACGGGCAGGTTGGCGAGGATGGCAACATCCAGGGGCTACTCAACATCATGAACATTCCCTATACGCATAGCGGGCTGCTGGCGTCGGCCATCGCAATGGACAAGGTTCGTGCCAAGCGCATGCTGGCCGAAGTCGGGATCGCCGTGCCGGCCGATCTGACGCTGGTCGAGGACAGCCATGTCTATCCGGCAGATTATACAGGCGCGCATGTCATCAAACCGCGGAATGACGGGTCGAGCCTCGGCGTCGTCATTGTCGAGGATGGCCGCACCTCGCCGCCGGCGCGCAGCCAGTGGGATGTCGACGCCACCCTGATCGCCGAACCGTTTATCCCGGGGCGCGAACTGACAGTGTCCGTGCTTGATGGCACCGCCCTGTGCGTGACCGAGATCAAGCCCAATCTGGGCTTCTATGATTTCGATGCGAAATACGCCGCTGGCGGGTCGGAACATGTCCTGCCGGCCGAAATTCCCAAGCCGGTGACGTTGCTGGCCTGCGACTGGGCCGAGCGCGCCTATCGCCATCTTGGCTGCCGCGGCGTGATCCGGGCCGACTATCGCTGGGACGAGGATCGCAACCAGCTCTTCATGCTGGAAATCAACACCGTGCCCGGAATGACGGCGACATCGCTGGTGCCCGAACAGGCGCGGTTTGTCGGCATGTCGGGCGAGGAACTGGTCAATCATCTTCTGGAGACGGCGCAATGCGACGATTGATTCCGTTTCTGAAATCACCAAAGCAGCCGCCGCATGAGGCGCCTGAGGGCGGTGTTGTGCGCCGTCAGACCCGTCCCGGCCTGCGGGCGATCCTGCGCGGCAGTCTGGCAATCGGCATCTGCGCCATGATCACGGTCGGCTATGTCGAGCGTGCGCGCTTTCTGGACGCCATCATCACGGCGAGCGCGGACTCAGGGCTGCGGCTGCAGACAATCGAGGTGAAGGGCCGCTCACATACGCCAAAATCGGTCATTCTGGCAGCCAGCGAGCTGACGCTTGGCGAGCCGATGCTGACAATCTCGCTTGCGGCGCTGCATGAACGTCTCTCGACCATCGGCTGGATCGACGAGGTGGCTGTCGAGCGCCGCATGCCATCGACCATCCGGATCGTCCTGACAGAGCGCATTCCGATGGCGTTGCTCCAGACCGAAGCAGGGCATCGGGTCATCGACCAGACCGGCACCATCATTTCCGGCGCGGACCCCTCAGTCTTTGGCCATCTGACCGTTGTCGCCGGCACCAGCGCGGCGCCAAACGCCGGCCCGATCCTGAATATCCTGCAGACCGAACCCGAGCTGTTCGCCGATGTCTGGGCCGTCACCTACCAGTCGGAGCGCCGCTGGGACGTGCATCTTCGCAATGGCATCAGGGTCAGGCTTCCCGAGACCGACCCGCGCACCGCCTGGTCAAAGCTCGCCATCATCGACCACCGCAAGCAGATCACCAATCGCGATCTGGCGGTGATCGACATGCGGGTTCCCGACCAGATGATTGTCGAGCCCAATATTCCGGTTCGCGGGCAGGGGAGAAACACATGAGCAGGAGGCAGCGATGAAACTGCGAAGTCGACGCAGCACAAGACGGCCCTTTGCCATTCTCGACATGGGCAGCACCAAGATCTGCTGCATGATTGGCGAGATCGACCGCCAGGGTGAGCTTCGCCTCCTCGGCCAGGGAACGCACGCCTCGGCAGGCATGCGCGCCGGCGAGGTGACCGCGCTGACAGATCTTGGTGATGCCATTGGCCAGGCGGTGCAGAGCGCCGAGCGCGCCGCAGACCTGTCCATCACCTCGGTCACTGTTGTCCTGCCTGGCGGCAGCCCCAGATCGCAGGTGCGCAAGCAGGACATGACGCTGTCGGACAGTACCGTCAGCCGCCGTGATGTGCGCCGTCTGCTAGACCGCTGCGGGGGCCAGACGCTCGACCCGTCGCAGCAGCTGATGCAGCTTCACCCGCTTCATTACAGCCTTGATGATGTGCGCGGCATTGCCGATCCGACCGGCATGCGCGGTCGCAGCCTTGCTGTCGATTTCCTGAATGTAACGGCGCTTCGCACCAGCCTGACGAATATCATCGAGGCGCTGGCGCTGAACCATCTGAGCGTGGAACGCTTCATCCATGCCGGCTATGCGGCAGGGCTTGCCTGCCTGTCCGGTGAGGATCGCGACCTTGGCAGCACGGTCATCGATATCGGCGGCGGCACCTCGTCCATCGCCATCTTCATGGATGGCAAGCTGATCTATGCCGACACGGTGCCCGTTGGCGGCCAGCATGTATCCACCGACATTGCCCGCATCCTGTCAACGCCGCTTGCCGAGGCCGAACGCCTGAAGGCCGTGCATGGTTCGATCACGCCTGTCGACACCATGGCCGCAGCCCCGTCGCCGGTGCGTGAGGCGCTGCAGCTTGGCATGTCCGACAACATCACCCTTCCCGGCCTTGGCGATGTGATCGAGGCTGGCGGCAAGACGATCGAGCGCCGGCTTCTCAGTGCCGTGATCAAGCCGCGGATCGAGGAAATCATTGAACTTCTGATGGATCGCATGCGCGCCGCGCGGATGGATTATGCCGCCGGCAACCGTTTCGTTCTTACAGGTGGCACGAGCCAGTTGACCGGCATCGCGGATTTCTGCGCGCAGCTTGTCGGCAGGAACGTGATCCTCGGCCAACCGGCCGGGATCAGCAATCTTCCCGTCGAAGAGACCAGCCG
>SHBC01000015.1 GCA_004213025.1 SAR116 cluster bacterium | reverse complement strand
GTCAATATCGGCGCGAAGTGTCAGATACTGTCCGGGAAGAAAGCGGTAGGACTCGACAAGCTCGTCAGGCACGGCAAAGCCGAGCGCCACGGCGAAATCACCAAACCTCTCAAGATGGCGGATCGTCAGCTGATGGAATTTTGGTGTCATGCTCTGGGTATCATGCTCCGGGTATCATGTTGGGGGTGTCATGCTGGGGGTGTCATCTCACAGGCATTTGAAATAGTCGAAGGGCTCTCGGCAGGACAGGCAGCGATATTGCGCCTTGCAGGCGGTGGCGCCAAAGGCCGACAGCTCCGCCGTGTCGAGGCTGTCACAGCGCGGACAGGCCACCTGCGGGCGGGCGAAATAGGCGTCATCATCCGCCTGCGAATCGCCACGTCGCTGCGGCGGCGCAATGCCGGCATCCTTCAGCTTTGCCCGGCCGGCCGGGGTGATCCAGTCGGTTGTCCAGGCCGGCGCCAGGACCCGCCGCACACGCACATCATGCCCAGCCTCGGCAACCGCGGTCTCGATGGCAAGCTCGATAGCCAGCGTCGCCGGACAGGCCGAATAGGTGGGGGTGACATCGATCTCGACAGATGCGCCGTCGCGGCGCACATCGCGGATGATGCCGAGATCGCCGACCGTCACCACGACAAGCTCCGGGTCGGGCACCGATTCGGCGATGCGGCGAATGTCGGCAAGCAGATCGCCGCTGTCGATGCCACTGTGATGTCGCGGTCGATGTCGTGCGCCACTACCATGTCAGCCCCGGATAGGATCGCTGCATGAACTGCATCTCGGCCAGCAGATGGCCAAGCACCTCGCCATGCCGGCCGGTGCGGCCGCCGGAAATGCCGGACATGACATCGAGTGGCGGCAGCTGCGCCATCACGAATGTGCGGGCAACCGTGCTGTCGAACGCCGCCCTGACGGTTGCCGGATCGGCAAGCAGCCCGGCCGCGACAAGGCGTTCCGTTATCTCGTCGTTCTCGAACATCTCGCCAATATAGGGAGCAAGCTCGTCGAGCGCCGCCCGCATCCGGGTGGCGCTTTCGGCGGTGCCGTCACCAAGCCGGATCACCCATTCGCCGCTGTGCCGGACATGATAGGCCATTTCCTTGACGGCCTTGCCGGCATGGTCGGCAAGCCGCGCATCGGCGGCGTGGGTCAGCCCGTCCCAGACCGGATGCATCCAGGCCGCGAACAGGAACTGGCGCAGGATGGTGAAGGCGAAATCACCATTCGGTCGTTCGACCATCAGCATGTGACGGAAATCCGTGCCGTCGCGAAGGAAGGCGTAATCATCCTCACCGCGGCCATCACCCTCGATCTCGGCAGCGTATCCATAGCACATCCGCGCCGTCCCGATCAGGTCCAGCGCCATGTTCGGCAGTGCCAGATCCTCTTCCAGCATCGGGGCGTGGCCGCACCATTCGCTGAGCCTGTGGCCAAGGATCAGATGGTCATCGCCGATGCGCAGAAGCAGCGCCAGAAGATCACCCGCAGGATCGTTGGCGAGATCGGTGGCGAGATCGTCACGGCCGGCCATCACATATGGCCCACATCATCGGGAATGTCATAGAAGGACGGGTGCCGGTAGACCTTTGAGGCTGACGGCTCGAAATTCTCGTCCCGCTGGTCCGGGTCGGAGGCGGTGATGCTGGCCGACGGCACAACCCAGATCGAGACACCTTCGCCGCGGCGGGTATAGACATCGCGCGCCGCCTGAACCGCCATCACCTCGTCGCTGGCATGGACCGAACCGACATGGCTGTGGGCAAGGCCGGTCCGCGGGCGGATGAACACCTCCCATAATGGCATCAGGTTCTGGGGTATCAGATTTTGGGGCATTGGGTTGTGCGTATCATCACTCATGAGATATCTCCGCCCCTCATTCTGCTGCCTGGGCCTGCCGTTTGGCGGCATGCGCCAGCGCCGCCTCGCGAACCCACGCGCCGTCATCCCAGGCCTTGCGGCGGGCGGCGACGCGCTCGCGGTTCATCGGCCCGTTGCCCTTGACGACGCGCCAGAATTCATCCCAGTTGATCGGGCCGAAATCATAGCTTTGCCGCTCTTCATTCCATTTCAATTCAGGGTCGGGGATGGTCAGCCCAAGATATTCGGCCTGCGGCACGGTGGCATCGACAAATTTCTGACGAAGCTCATCATTGGTGAAGCGCTTGATCTTCCATTTCACCGACTGGTCGGTGTTACGCGATTCGCTGTCCGGCGGGCCAAACATCATCAGCACCGGCTGCCAGAACCGGTTCAACGATTCCTGGGCCATCGCCTTTTGGTCCGGCGACCCCTGCGCCAGCGTCATGACGATTTCATAGCCCTGACGCTGGTGGAAGCTTTCCTCCTTGCAGATGCGGATCATCGCCCGCGCATAGGGGCCGTAGGAACAGCGGCAGAGCGGGATCTGGTTCATAATGGCGGCGCCGTCGACAAGCCAGCCGATGGTGCCGATATCGGCCCAGCTCAGCGTCGGGTAATTGAAGATCGAGGAATATTTCGCCGTCCCGTCGATCAACTCCTCGGTCATCTGTTCGCGGCTGACGCCAAGCGTCTCGGCAGCGGAATAGAGATACAGGCCATGCCCGCCTTCATCCTGGACCTTGGCCAGAAGCGAGGCCTTGCGGCGAAGTGACGGCGCGCGGGTGATCCAGTTGCCCTCGGGAAGCATGCCGACAATCTCGGAATGCGCATGCTGGCCGATCTGCCTGACAAGCGTGCGACGATAGCCTTCCGGCATCTCGTCATTCGGCTCGATCTTCTGCTCATCATCGATCCGGGCCTGAAAACGGGCGAGAAACTCGTCATCCTCGACGGTGCGCCCGTCGGCGCCGATCAGTCCTTGCGAATACATTGCGGTTGGTCCTTTCCGGTCTTGATGGCCACCCCAAATAGCCACACTAGATGGCTACCATTGTCAGCAGCTCATAGCGCGCCACCAGCTCATCCTCATGGTCGCGAAGTTCAACATGCCAGCGCACCTCGCCATATTCATCGGTGCGTCTGGTCTTGCGCTTTACCGTCAGATGGACGGTGATGTCGGTGCCGGGGGTGACCGGCTTCTCGAAGCTCAGCCCGTTCAGCCCGGTATTGGCCAGCACCGGCCCCGGCGCCGGGTCGACAAACATGCCGGCGGCAAAACTGAGAAGAAGATAACCATGCGCGACGATTCCCGGGAAGAACGGGTTCGTCGCCGCCGCCTCGGCATCCGTGTGGGCATAGAAACCGTCACCGGTGAAATCGGCGAAATGCGCGATATCCTCGGCGGTGACCCGGCGCGGCTGGGTGACCAGCGTCTCGCCAAGCGCCAGATCGCCAAACCGGCGGCGGAACGGATGCGCCGGCCCTTCATGCGTCGGGCTGCCGGCAAGCCAGGTTTCACCAGCCGCCGACAACAGGGCTGGCGGGCCCTGCAGGGCGGTACGCTGCATGTAATGCTTGACCGCGCGAATGCCGCCAAGTTCCTCGCTGCCGCCGGCGCGCCCCGGGCCGCCATGCACCATATGCGGCAGTGGCGAGCCATGGCCGGTGGCCTCTGCCATCGAATCGCGGTTGTTGAAATACAGCCTGCCATGATGGCTGGCGCTGGCGGCGACGAACTGATGCGCCAGCGCCGCATCGCGCGTCACCACCGAGGTGACAAGCGCCCCGCCGCCACGATTGGCCAGCAACGCCGCATGATCGGAATCGCGGTAAGGCATCAGGCAGGCGACCGGCCCGAAGGCCTCCTTTTCATGAAGATGGGTTGCGGCATCGGGGTCGGCGCAGTCAAAGATCGTCGGCGCCACCCACGCACCACCGTCAAGGCCCTCGCCGGTCAGACGCGGCGCCTCGCCGCCGATGATGCAGCGCGCCTCATCGGCAAACAGCGCGCATGTGCCAAGGACATCCTGTTTCTGGCCAGCCCCGGCAAGCGCCCCCATACCGACCTCCTGCAGGCGCGGATCGCCAAGCGTCACCTCGGCAAGCCGGGCCGACAGCGCCTCGGCAATCGGACCACGAAGCGGCGCCGGCACCAGGATCCGTCGCACGGCGGTGCATTTCTGGCCTGCCTTGGCGGTGATTTCGGTCACCACCTCTTTCACGAACAGATCGAACTCCGGATCACCGACGGCAACATCACCGCCAAGGATGGTGGCGTTCAGACTGTCCTGTTCGGCGGCAAACCTGACCGAGTTACGAAGCAGATTTTTCGTGCCGCGAAGCGCCAGCGCGGTATCGGCAGAACCGGTGAAACTGACAGCATCCTGCGGGCCAAGCTCGTCAAGAAGCGGGCCGAGCCTGCCGGAGACAAACTGCACCGCGCCGTCCGGAAGACAGCCCGATTCCAGGATCATGCGAAACGCCGCCTCGGCGACATAGCCTGTCACCGTTGCCGGCTTGATGATCGCCGGCATGCCGGCAAGCAAGGTCGGGGCCAGCTTTTCCAGCATGCCCCAGACCGGGAAATTGAAAGCATTGATATGAACCGCGACACCCTGCAGCGGGGTGCAGACATGCTGACCGACGAAGCTGCCACCACGCGACAACATCTCGACATCGCCATCAAGATAGACGCGCGAGTCCGGCATCTCGCGCCGCCCTTTCGAAGCGAAGACAAACATCGTGCCGATGCCGCCATCAATATCGATCCAGCTGTCGGATTTTGTCGCGCCGGTGAGATAGGACAGCTCATAAAGCTCGGCCTTGCGGGCGGACAGATATTGCGCCAGCGCCTTCAGCATGCGGGCCCGGTCATGGAAACTCATCGCGCGAAGTGCCGGCCCGCCATGCGTCAGCGCATGGTGGTACATCGCCATGACGTCGGGCGCACCGGTACCGGCATGGCCGATCACCGCGCCTGTACAGGCGTTGTGAAGCGGCGCCAGACCTGATTCCGGTGTCACCCACTTTCCGGCGACAAATGACTGGACCTGCATCAGGCTCATGCCCTGATCACTCCGTTTTCGGGCTCACACCCTGTTTGGGTTTACACCCTGCTTGGGTTTACACCTTTGGTGACGACGAGGCACGGCATGCCCTGATCGCACCGCGTCGGTGTATGTCCCACCTGCATTACTCTATATTACACCTTATTATTGACCGACCGGTCAGTCTATGTAAAGCCATAACCGAGGTTCCTGCACATTCCGGCCTCATACGCAGCATTTTTCGCTGGTCAGCCTGGGGCCCGCTTGCCTAGGCTTTGGGTTCTGTAGCGGAGACAGCTTATGAGTGACACCATTCTTGTGACGACAGACGGGCCCCTGCGGGTGATCACGCTGAACCGGCCGGACAAGCTCAACGCCTTCACCGAGGAGATGCATATCGCCTTTCGCGCGGCGCTTGAGGCGGCGCGGGATGATGATGCCTGCCGCGCGGTTCTGCTGACCGGTGCCGGCCGCGGCTTCTGCGCCGGGCAGGATCTTGGTGACCGCGACCCGGCGAAAGGTGATGTGCCGGACCTTGGCGAGACACTTCGCAATTTCTTCAACCCGAATATCAGGCTGATCCGCGACATGCCGAAACCGACCATCGCCGCGGTGAATGGCGCGGCGGCCGGCGCCGGCGCCAATATCGCGCTTGCCTGTGACATCGTTCTGGCCGCGCGAGGCGCGAAATTCCTGCAGGCCTTTGCCCGCATCGGGCTGATCCCGGATGCCGGCGGCAGCTGGGCGCTGACCCGTCTTGTCGGGCCGGCGCGGGCGCGGGCGCTGGCGATGCTGGCCGAACCGCTGCCGGCCGAAACGGCCGCCGAATGGGGGCTGATCTGGAAGGCTGTCGATGATGACGATCTGATGGCAGAGGCGCAGGATCTGGCGCGCAAACTTGCCACCGGCCCGACCACCGGCCTCACCCTGACCAAGCAGGCAATCCAGGCGGCGACGGAAAACACGCTTGAGGAACAGCTTGAGCTTGAGGCCGAGTTGCAGTCGCGCGCCGGTGCCACCGATGATTATCGTGAAGGTGTGACCGCCTTTCTTGAAAAGCGCCCACCCCGTTTCACCGGAAGTTGAATCTCACCGCCGTGCCATGATCTTTGACCTGACAAGACTCCCCGATGATTTCATCGACAACCCGCACCCGCATTACGCGGCGCTGCGTGAACGTGACCCGGTCTATGAAATGCCGGGCGGCGGGCTGTTCCTGTCACGCCATGCCGATCTTGTACGCGTCTACAAGGACCGCAAGACCTTCTCATCCGACAAGAAGATCGAGTTCTATCCGAAATTCGGCGATTCGCTCCTCTATCAGCATCACACGACCTCGCTTGTCTTCAATGACGCGCCGCTGCATACCCGCGTGCGGCGGGCCATTGCCGGCGCCCTTGCGCCGCGCGCCATCGCCGGCATGGATGTTGTCGTGCAGCAGCTTGTCGACAGGCTGATCGAGGACCTTGCGGCGCGCCAGCAGGCCGGCAAGCCGATCGACGCGGTGGCGCATTTCGCACAGAACATCCCAATCGAGGTGATTGGCAATCTACTGGCCATCCCGCGCGCCGAACGAGAGCCACTTCGCGACTGGTCGCTGGCCATTCTGGGCGCGCTGGAGCCAGAGATTTCGCAGCAGCAGTTCGATGCGGGCGAAAGTGCCGTCCGCGCGTTTCTGGCCTATCTGGAAGCGCTTGTCGCACGGCGGCGCGCCGAGGATCTGGCGGCGGCAGGTGATATCATGGCACGGCTGATCCGCGAGACCTTTGATGCCGGCGAGGATGCCAACCTGTTGCCGCATGAACTTCTTCAGAACTGCATCTTCATCCTCAATGCCGGTCATGAGACGACGACCAACCTGATCTGTTCGGGGATTTTCCTGCTGGCGCAGCGCCCGCAGATCGTCGCCCAGCTTGCCGCGAATTCGGACCTTTGGCCAGCCGCCATTGAGGAAATCCTGCGGATGGAAAGTCCGAACCAGCTCGGCAACAGGCGGGCCGTGGCCGATTTCGAGATGGGTGGCAAGATCTGGCCTTCCGGCACCCTGATCACGCTTGGCATGGGCGCCGCCAACCGCGACCCGGCGATGTTCGACCATCCCGACGAATTCCGCCTCGACCGCGGCGATAACCAGCATCTTGCCTTTGCCGGCGGGGTGCATGTCTGCGCCGGCAACAGCATCGCCCGGATCGAGGGACAGATCGCGCTGGCAAGCCTGTTCCGCCGCTGGCCCGGCCTGCGGGTGGAGGGTGGCATGCGCCGCTCGCCACGTGTGCGCTTCCGTGGCTTTGAATGCATGCCGCTGACGCTTGCTGGCGGGGCATGAGGGCACTGGACTTTCCGCGGTGAAGCAGGGCATGTTGACGGGGCATGAATACAGCGCCGGAAGGGGAACAGGTAATGGACAAGCGCAATCTGATTGTGATGGTGAAATGCGAGATCGGGCGCACCTATGATGTCGCGGCGACGCTGGCCGACCTTCCCGAGGCGCCGATCGTCTATTCAACCTCCGGCGACTATGATCTGTTCACCATGTTCAGGCTCGATAACAATGATGATATCGGCCACTATGTCTGCGAGTGCATCCAGAAGGTGGCGGGTGTCCGCGACACCAACACCATCGTCTGCTTCAACCCCTTCACCAAGGATCGGGGCATCTGAGTGATGCCGACCGATACCGCGTCAGCACCACCCTATGAGGGCGCCTGGCTCAACGCCTTTACCGAGCTTTTCACCATGTGCGGGGCGCAAGCCGACGAGACCATAACCCTGCTCACGGAAACGCAGAGCCGGCAGATCAATATCGATCTGACGGTTGACGCGCTGACCGGTATGAAGCTGGCGCACCGGATCATCGCCGTTCCCAGCAAGCAGCCAGCTGCCGGCCCGATCATCAGGTCCACCGGCGCCTCGACAGCGTTGACCGGCGAGACGGCCGCTGTCAGCAGCCTGTGCGATTCGGACCTTGTCATCGACCTGACGGTCGAAGGGCTGATGCATGCACCGCAGACCGCCAGCATCCTGAAGGCCGGTGCGCGGATCATGACGATCTCGAACGAGCATCCGGAAATTCTGGCGCGGCTTCGCCCCGACCCGGCGATGAAACAGATTGTCCGCGAGGCCGTTGCCACCTGCCGCGCCGCCAGCATGATGAAAGTCACCTCGCCCGCCGGCACCGACCTGACCGTGACAATGACCGACATTCCGACGGTGGGCGTCTGGGGATGGACCGACAGGCCGGGAACATTGGCGCACTGGCCCGGCGGCCTTGTCGTCAGCTTTCCGCGCCGGGCAAGCTGCAACGGCACGATTGTCTTTGCCCCGGGTGACATCAATCTGACCTTCAAGCGCTATTTCGAAAGCGAGGTGCGCTGCGTGATCCGTGATGATTTCATCACCGAAATCAGTGGCGATGGCACCGATGCCCAACTGATGAAACGCTATCTTGATGGCTTCAACGACCCGCTTGCCTTTGCCACCAGCCATGTTGGCTGGGGACTCAATCCGGCGGCGCGGTATGAGGCGCTGACGATGTATGACAAGGCCGACCTGAACGGCACCGAGCTTCGCGCGCTGGCCGGCAATTTTCTGTATTCAACAGGCGCCAACGAATTTGCCGGGCGCTTCACCGAAGGGCATTTCGACCTGCCGATGATGGGATGCACCATCAGCCTCGATGACAGGGTTGTCGTCCGCGACGGCGTGCCGGTATGACCGGCATGGGCGGTGACCCGGAACGTCTGACCGCCGCCGGAACCAGCTTTCTTGCCGGCGGCAGCGAACACGCAAGCGCCCCGCCACTTGTCTGTCTTCACGGCATTGGCGGTGATGCGACGAGTTTCCGCGCCCAGATCGCCGGGCTTGCCGGACCGGGCCAGCGGGTCCTGTCATGGGACATGCCGGGCTATGGCAATTCGGCGCCGCTTGCCGCGATGGATTTTGCCGCGCTGTGTGACCGACTGGTCGCCGCACTGGATGAGCTTGGCCTGACGCGCGTCGTCATTGCCGGGCAGTCGATTGGCGGCATGATTGCGCAGGAGATGGCAATCCGCCATCCGGACCGCGTTGCCGGGCTGGTGCTGATCGCCACCGTGCCGGGTTTTGGCGGGCGCGATGACAGTTTCCGCGATTCCTTTCTTGCCGCAAGGCTGGCACCGCTTGATCAGGGGATCGGCATGAGTGCGCTTGCCGCCGAAGCCATTCCGGCGGTGCTTGGCCCGGATGCCGACAGCGCCACCCGCGATGACGCCATCACGGCCATGGCGGCCATTCCCGAGGCAGCCTATCGCCAGGTGCTGGCAACGCTGGTCAGTTTCAACAGGCGCGATGATCAGCATCTGATTACCTGTCCCAGCCTGCTGATCGCTGGCGGCAAGGATGACAACAGCCCGGCCCGGGTGATGGCGAAAATGGCGGACCGCCTGCCGGATGCGGCATTGCTGGTGATTGAAAATGCCGGTCATCTGGTCAATAGTGAGGCGCATCAGGACTGTAACAAGGCCATGCTGGCCTTTCTGCAGACTCTTGAAAAGAACAATGATCCGCCTGTGGGCGGCGACGGGCAGGACCGGACACATCATGCATGATGGCAGCACATCACGACTTGACGGACAGCCGGTTGATGCGCCGATTTTCGCCCCGGACAGCTGGAACCTGACCGAATTCGAGGCCGCGCTCTGCGCCGAGACGCGGCAGCTGGCGCAGGCGAAATTCGCCCCGCGCGCCGCCGAGATAGACCGCGAGGCGCGCTTCCCGACCGAGAATTACGCCGATCTGAAGGCGCATGATCTTCTTGGCATCTGCATTCCTGCCGAACATGGCGGGCGCGGCGCCGATTTGCGCGCCTATATGCTGGCGGCGGCCGAGATCGGGCGCTATTGCGGGGCCACCGCGCTGACCTTCAACATGCATGTCAGTTCCTGCCTGTGGACAGGCGTTCTGGCCGATGGTGTGGATATGAGCGCCGCGCAGCGCACGGAACATGCCGCGATGCGGGCCCGCCATTACAAGCGCATCCTCAAAGACGGTGCGATCTATGCGCAGCCCTTTTCCGAGGGCGGCGACGCGGCGGCCGGCAAGGCGGCGTTTGGCACCACGGCGCTGCGGACCGATGGCGGCTGGATCGTCAATGGCCGTAAGATCTTTGCCTCACTGTCGGGCCATGCCGATCATTATGGCGTCCTGTGCACCGAGCTGGAGACAGCGGACAGCCGGCCATCGCGCGCCAACACCATGTATGTCGCCATCCAGCGTGACACCCCCGGGGTGTCCGTCGAGGGGCATTGGGACCCGCTTGGCATGCGTGGCACGGTGTCGAGAACGCTGATCTTCAAGGATGTCTTCATCCCGTTCAGCGAGCAGTTGATGCCGCGCGGTGTCTATTTCAACGCCGCCAAGCAATGGCCGCATATGTTCATGACCCTGACCCCAAGCTATATGGGGATTGCGCAGGCAGCCTATGATTTCACCGTGCGCTATCTTCGCGGCGAGATGCCCGGCACGCCGCCGGTGAAACGCCGGATGTATCCGACCAAACAGCTTGCCGTCGCACAGATGAAGATCATGCTGGAACAGACAAAGTCGCTGTGGTTCCAGTCAATCAGCGAGGCGCGCCCCAACCCGGGCAAGGATTCACTGCTGCGCGCCTGGGCGGCGCAATACAGCGTGATGGAAAACGCCAACGAGATCGCGCAGCTTGCCATCCGCACCTGTGGTGGCCAGGCAATGCTGAAATCGCTGCCTCTCGAGCGGCTTTATCGTGACAGCCGCTGCGGCGCGCTGATGCTTCCCTGGACGGCGGAGCTGTGCACCGACATGCTTGGCAAGGGCGTCCTGTACGAGCCCGGCGAGACCGATGAGGACCAGGCCTAGGGTGCAGAAACGCCGGATCGACAGTCTGGTGGCGGCGCATGCCGCCGCGACCCCGAACCGGCCAGCCCTGAGCTTTGACGGAACGACGCTGGATTACGCGGCGCTGGAACGCGCTGTCGCCGCGATGGCTGGCTGGCTGGCGGCGAATGGGATCGGCCCCGGCGACCGCGTCGCACTTTATGCCCGCAATCACCCCGACAGCTTTATCACGCTGCTGGCCGTCTCGCGCCTCGGGGCGATGATGGTGCCGCTGAACTGGCGGCTTTCGGAGGCCGAGCTGTCCTGGCAGATGGCCGACGCCGCGCCGGCACTGTTGATCCACGGACCGGAATTCGCCGAGATGGCAGACCAGCTGGCAGCCGAATCAGCCTGTCCGCGAATCGCCCTTGGCGCCGAGCTTGTGGCGGCGCGGGACGGGCATGAGCTTGCCGAGGCCCAAGCCACCGGCAGCGCCGATGCCGAGCTGATGATCGTCTACACCTCGGGAACCACGGGCCGGCCAAAGGGCGCGGTGCTGGCGCAGCCGGCGATGATCGCGAACGCCGTGATGAGCCATGATGCCTATGCGATGACGCCCGATGATGTGGTGCTGAACATCCTGCCGCTGTTCCATGTCGGTGGCCTGAACATCCAGCCGCTGCCAGCCCTGCTGTGCGGCGCGCATGTGGTCATCGCACCTCTCTTCGACCCCGCCGCGACGCTGGCCATGATCGAGGATCATGCCGTCACCCAGATCACGGTGGTGCCGACGGTGCTGGCGGCGCTGCTGGCGCAGGAGGAATGGCGGGCAACGAATCTGGCCAGCCTTCGCATGGTGGCCATCGGGTCGACCGACGTGCCGGTGCCGCTGATCGAGGCGGTTCATGATCGCGGCATCCCGGTGGTGCAGGTCTATGGCGCCACCGAAACATCGCCGACGGCGATCTACCAGACCGCTGACATCGCCTTTGAAACCGCCGGTTCGATCGGGCGCGCAGGATGCGCCTGCGAAATTCGCATAGCCGGCCCGGACGGCAGCAAGTTGCCGACCGGCAAGGTGGGCGAGATATGGGTCCGCGGCAGTAACATCCTGACCCGCTACTGGAACAATGACGCGGCCAGCCATGACAGCATCCGTGATGGCTGGTTCCATACCGGCGATATGGCGCGGATCGATGATCGCGGGCTGTACTGGTTCGCCGACCGGCTGAAGCATGTCATCATCTCGGGCGGTGAGAACATCTACCCTGCCGAGCTTGAACGCGTGCTTCGCGAGATGAAGGGGCTGGCCGAATTCGCCGTTGTCGGACGTGATGATGACCGGTGGGGCCAGGTGCCTGTCGTTGTCGCGGTGCGCGCCGATGATACCGTCACCGGCCAATCCGTGCTGGCGCATTTCGACGGACGGCTGGCCCGCTTCAAACGGCCAAAGGATGTCGTGTTTGTCGCCGCGCTGCCACGCAACGCCCTCGGCAAGGTCGTCGCCGAAAATGTGCGGGCGCTGTTACCTAGCCCATCATAGAGGGCAGGAACAGCGCGATCGACGGCACCGCGGCGAGCAGGATCAGGCGGATGATGTCGGCCACCCAGAACGGCGTCACGCCCTTGAAGATGGTGCTGACCAAAACATCCTTCAGCACCCCTTTCAGGACGAACACATTCAACCCGATGGGCGGTGTGATCAGGCTGATCTCGGTCACCACGACAACCAGGATGCCGAACCAGATCAGGTCAAAGCCGAGATTCGCCACAACCGGCGCGAAGATCGGCACGGTCAGCAGGATCATCGACAGCGATTCGAACACACAGCCAAGCAGGACATAGATCAGCAGGATGATGAAAATCACCCCGAGCGGCGACAGATCGAACGCATTGACGATGCTGATCAAGCCGTCGGGAAGACCGGCCCGGTTGACGAAATTCGAGAAGATCAGCGCGCCGAACAGGATGAAGAACAGCTTTGCCGTGGTGATGGTCGTCTCGCGAAGCACCTGCATCAGCGCGCCGTCACGAAGCGCACCACGCCGCCAGGCAATCAACAGCGCGCCGGCCGCGCCCATGCCCGACGCCTCGGTCGGGGTGAACATGCCGGCATAGATGCCGCCGATGACGAAAATGAACAGGCCAAGCGTCGTCCACACATCACGAAGGGCCATGAACCGCTCGCGCCAGTTCGACCGTTCGCCGGCCGGGCCAAGCGCCGGGTTGCGCGTCACCACGAACACCACGGCGAGGATATAGAACAGAATGCCGAGAAGGCCGGGAAGCACACCGGCGACAAACAGCTTGCCAACCGACTGTTCGGTCAGGAAGCCATAGATCACCAGCATCACGCTTGGCGGGATCAGGATGCCAAGCGTGCCGCCGGCGGCAATCGACGCTGTGGCAAGCGAATCATCATATTTATAGCGCCGCATCTCGGGCATCGAGACCTTCGACATCGTCGCCGCCGTCGCCAGCGACGACCCGCAGATGGCCGAGAACATGCCGCAGGCGGCAATCGTCGACATCGCCAGGCCGCCACGCCGGTGGCCAAGAAACACATAGGCGGCGCGGTAGAGTTCGCGCGCCATGCCGCCGCGCTCAACCAGAAGGCCCATCAGGATGAACATCGGCAGCACCGACAATTCATATTTCTGGCCGGAATCGATGACCAGGCGTGCGGCGTTGGAAATCGCCGCCCGCTCGCTGGCCAGAAGCGAGAAGCCGACACCGCCGACAATACCGAGCGCGAGGCCAAGCGGCATCCGCAGGAAGGCAAGGAACAGCAGGGCCGCAAAGCCGATAAGTGAAACAATCATGTCCTATTCCCCCGGCGCCCGGCCGCCAGTTTCATCGGGCAGCATCTGTCCCGGTCGCAGCAGCAGGCGAAGCCCACGAAACCCGGCGAAGACCGCCGACAGATACACCATGGCGGTGATCAGGCTGACAATGAGATAGCGCGGGATGTGAAGATAGATTGTCTTGTCGCCATCTTCCCAGGCACGCACCGCGTAATCAAACACCCGGTCGGCGACAATGAAAACGGCGACGACGGTTGCAAGGCTGAAAATCACACTGACCGCCCAGCCGAACCAGCCCTTGCGAACAAAGCTGAACAGATCGACCACGACCTGGTCATCGCGAAGGAACATCGCCGGCAGCGAGAAAAAGATCGTTCCCGCCATCGAGATCTGCACAAGCTCTGTCGCGCCAACCACCGGGGAGCGGAAAAAATAGCGGCCGATGACATCGACACAGGTCAGCCCGACAAGCCACAGCAGGACAAGACAGGCCAACATCAGACAGATATCGGCAATCTTCCCCGCAATCTTGTTGAGCCGTGCGATCAGCGGGTGATCTTTGGCGACATCATTCATCGTCGTCAGTCTCCTCCAGCGGGTTGCCCAGGCAGCCCCGCGCGTCAGTCTTCACATAATCCGACTTCACATCATCCGAATAGCAATTGTTCGCCCGACAACCAACCCGGTTTTCATCCCATTTTTCAGCTTGCACGGTCCATGCTTACCTTTGAGAAACCGGCCTTCACGGCGTAGCCGGCAACAATGGCCTTGCGATCTTCATAGCTGAGAACATCATCCACATTGTCGAATCCGGCCGGGGCCAGCTTTTCGACCTCGTCGATCACACCTTCTGGCCCGCCCTTCCTGTTATTCACAACAATGTCGGCCGTCACCGGCAGCCGCTGTTTTTCATAGAACCAGAGGGCGGCCCGGGGATGCTCTGCCTGCTGCAGCTGATCGCTCAGGCAGCGGGCGTCGAGAATGGCCTGGCTGGCACCGTTCGAGCCGACCGGATACATCGGGTGCGCGGCGTCACCAAGAAGGGTCACCCGCCCGAATGTCCATCGCGGCAGCGGGTCACGGTCGGCCATCGGATATTCGAAAATCCCGTCCGTTGCGCGCACCAGCCCTTCGATATCGAACTCCGGAATGGCGAATCGAAGCGCATGCGGCAGCACCGTCGACAGCGACACCCCGCGCGACCAGCTATTGTCCGGCGGCGGTGTGATGGCCGGATCCTTGGTCCTGATATTGACCACCCAGTTCATCAGCTGCTTGCCGTTCTTCGGGGTGTCGATCGGGTACAGCACGAATTTGCCGCCAAGCCCGCCACCGATGGCCATGCTTTCCCCATCGCGCCATGACGGCCATTCGGCGGCACCGCGCCACATCATCACGCCGTTCCAGCGTGGCTGCGCCTCGTCCGGATAGAAGATCTTCCGGCCGCAGGAATGAATGCCGTCGGCACAGACAAGGATATCACCCTTCGCCGTCATGCCGCCGGCACCTTCCAGCGTGTCGACGAAATTGGCCGTGACGCCAGCTTCATTCTGCACAAAGCCGGCAAGCCGTCTGCCGGTGATCACCGCCTCGGGGCCGGCGCGTTCGACAAATGCATCAAAGAGAAGTTTCTGCAACCTGCCGCGGTGGATGGAGAATTGCGGCACCTCATGGCCGGCATGCATGCCGCGCAACTCGGACCAGACTTCCTGTCCGGATTTGGTGAAATAGGTCAGGCTGCGGGTGCGCAGTCCCACCTTGTCGAGCGCACCGAGAAGGCCAAGCGCCTCAAGCTCGCGGATGGCGTGTGGCAGGATATTGATGCCGACGCCGGCCTCGCGAATGCGCGCGGCGGATTCATAGACCTGCACGTCGATGTTCCTGGCCCGCAGCATCAGGGCGGTGGCAAGGCCGCCGATCCCGCCGCCGGCGATGATGATTTTCATGTCAATCGTCCTTGGGCATGTTAATCGTCCCCGGGCATGTCAGTCGTCCTCGGGCGGTGGCAGGAAATCCACCTCATGCTTGGCGGACAGCTCGACAACCTCGGCCGGGTTGGCGGTCGGCCCCAGATTATGGATGCCCCAGAACAAATCATACAGCTTGCGGGCCGGCGACACCCAGAACAGGCATTTGTTCGTCTCTTCCGACTTGTTGAAGATGCCGTGCGGAATTCCCCGCGGCAGCCTGATCAGATCACCCGGCGTGGCGATGGCGTCCGAGCCGTCGAGAATCAGGTCGAACTTACCTTCAAGGACATAGATGAATTCATCCTGTTCAGGATGGATATGTGGCGGCACAAAGGTGCCCGGCGGCAGGGTCGCGTGCCAGGAAAAGGAATTCTCGCTCCATTGTTTCGGGACATAGGTCTGGCCAAGGATGTTCCAGGTAATGTCCTCGATCCCCTCATTCGACTTCGTGACACCGGCTGTCATCTGCATTGGTCCACCTCTTTCACAGGAAATTGCCGTGGTTGGCGTTGACGGTAACAGACGCCCTGACATACGGCAATCAGCCAAGGGCGCCCCAAAGACATAATCAGAAGTGGAATAAGATTGCCCGCAGGCCGGTTTTTTCTTGACTGCAACGAAAGACCCATCACAGGCTGTCGCATGATCATTCGACCAATTTGGGCTTGTCAGAAGAGATTCTGAAGAGAAACTCGACGCAGCTCGGAGTTATCTTGCAAGGAGGAATTGCATGAAAAAGATTGTTGCTGGTCTGGTTATGGCGCTGCCGATGTTGGCGTCCGGTCAGGCAATGGCCGCTGACAAGGAGCTGATTATCTCATCCTGGGCAGCGCCTGTTCACACCATGAACAAGGATATTTTCCCCTGGATGATCTCCGAAATGGAGAGATGTTCAGGCGGCAGCCTGTCGGCAAAGATCGAATACGGGCTGGCCCCGCCGCCGGCACAATATGACACCGTTCGTGACGGCGTCGCCGATTTCGGCTGGATCGTATATGGCTACACACCCGGCAAGTTCGAGACCACGAAGATCGCCGAACTTCCCGGCAATGGCGGCAACGCCGAGGACATGTCGGTTGCCTTCCAGATGACGCATGAGAAGTATCTTGCCGCGGCGAAGGAAGCCAAGGGCATCAAGATCCTCACCAACTATGTTCATGGCCCGGGCCATGTGAACACGACAAAGCCTGTCAGTTCCTACAAGGACATCGTCGGCATGAAGCTTCGTGTCGGTGGCGGTGTCGCCAATGATGTTGGCACCGCGCTTGGTGTCGCCGGCGTCAACATGCCGGCACCTGCCGTCTATGAGGCTGTATCTTCGGGCGTTACCGAGGGCGTCTTCTTCCCGATGGAAACCATGTATGCCTTCAAGGTCGCCGAGGTCGCGAAATACACCTTCCGCAACCCGGAAGGCATGTACACCACCGCCTTTGGCCTGATCATGAACAGCGATACCTATGATGATCTGTCGGCCGCACACAAGAAGTGCATCGACGGCATGACCGGTGTCGACATGGCCCGCCGGGTCGGCAAATGGTGGGACGAGGCCGATGCGCTTGGCTATGAGAAGTTCGGCGAGATGGGTGGCACGGTTACTGATGCCAGTGCCGCCGAGCAGGCCTATTTCCGCGAGAAGACCGCGGGCGTGGAAGCCCAGGTTCTTGCCGCCATTGATGGGCGCGGTGTCGACGCCGCCGCAGCGCTGGAATATTTCCGCTCGCAGCTGAAGTAAGGCGGGACGTTTCACTGTCATCAACGCTTTAAGCAGGCGGCCCACGGGCCGCCTGTTCTGTTTCACCGACTTCCATTTCACCAATTACCGGACTGGAACGACATGACCATTTCCTCGCCGCTGGCCGCCTCGGACACGCCGCTGGCCCTGCTGCCGCCGGCCGACCCCGATGATGCGTATGAAAACAGGCTTCACATACCGAATGCCGACCGGCATCTGGCCGCCTGGCCGGTGGACGCCGCCGCCTTTCGTGACCGCCATCAGGACAGCAGGCGTGATCTTGCCTATGGCCCTGATCCGCGCACCAGCTATGATCTGTTCCTGCCGGCCGGCGGCATTGACGCCGCGAAGGGCGTTGTCGGCGTCATTCATGGCGGCTACTGGGTGGCGCTGTCGAAGGATGATTTCTCGCATCTGGCGGCCGGGTTGCTGAACCGCGGCTGGGC
>SHBC01000014.1 GCA_004213025.1 SAR116 cluster bacterium | reverse complement strand
GACGCAGCCACATATTGCTGCAAGGTGGCGGCGGCGATCGGCGCACTGAATTTGTCGGTCCGCGCGATGTCGAGAACAATGCCAAGATCCTTCAGCCAGATATCGATTTGCGAATGCGGCGTGTAATCGCCATCGATGATGTGCGGGGCGCGGTTTTCCAGCATCCAGCTTGTGCCGGCGCATTTCGAGATCACCTCGAGGAACCTGTCAGGTGCCAGCCCCTGCTTCATGCCAAAGGTAATCGCCTCGGCCATCGTCGCGATATGCACCCCGGCCAGAAGCTGGTTCACGACTTTCATCACCGAGCCGGCACCAGGCGCATCACCCATGGTGAAGACGGTCTCGGCGGTGGCATCAAGGACCGGCGCGGCGGCATCGAAACTTGCCTTGCTTCCCGACGCCATGATGCTGAGCTGCCCGGCAGCCGCCTTGACCGACCCGCCGGAGATCGGCGCGTCGAGATAGTGGATCTGATGCGCCGCGCAGGATGCGGCCATGGTCCGGGCGAATTCCGGCGGCACGGTGGCGCAGGACACCACGACCGCGCCCGAGCGCAGCCTCGGCACGACACCGCTGTCGCCGAACAGCACGGTCTCGGTCTGTTCGGCATTCAGCACCACGACGACGACGGCATCAAGATCAGGCGCGATATCGGCAAGATCACCTGCCGCGCCGCCTTCGGCCGCGAACCGGTCCATCACCGCTGGCACAACATCAAACCCATGAACAACATGACCGGCGCGAAGAAGCGATTGCGCCATGCCATATCCCATCGAACCAAGGCCGAAAACGGCCACCTTCCTGACGCTGTCACTTGTCACGAGGTCTGTCTCCTGTGCAGCCTGCCCTGAACAATAGCAACGAGCGGCAGGATCACAAGCTGGATAATCATCTGTGCCATACTCGCCAGCCATGAAGTTCTGCATTCACCTCGCCGCCATGATGTGACACCATAATCACGTGATTTGTGGCCGTGTGTGGCATGTGTCCGGAGGTGCTGATGCTGGTGAACTTCACATCGGGTGTGTTTAGATCTGAAAAGGAAATGGAGCTTTACCAGTTCCGCTGGTCGCAGGTGCGCGACAAATATCTGCCATTGCTTCGCGAACAGGGACTTGTCCGCTATGCCGGCATGAAAATCTGGAACAAGCATGGCAAGACGCAGATGGGATGGTTGTTCGAATATTCGGACCCGGAGGCCTATAAACGCTGCCAGTCTATCTTCAAGGAGATCGAAGCTGATATGGGCGACCTTGAGTTGCAGCTGACAGCCTATCGCGGGGTGGTGATCGAGGATTATGACTGGAAGAGCTGACTCCGACCTGATACCCCAGTTCTCTGTTTTAATAGTCCGGCAATGATGATGGAGAGGTAGGCGGCATCCACAACAAGGGCAGCCGTCACCGACAGGCAGGAATGACAACACCCGAAAAACCCGATTTCGACTCCCCCGCCTTTCTGCGCTCGCATGTCGAATCCATCCTGGCCTTCTACGAGCCGTCAGCATTCGATCCGGCAGGCGGCTTCTTCCATCATTTTCTTGATGACGGCGCTGTCTATGATCATGACACGCGCCACCTGGTCAGCTCGACCCGCTTTGTCTTCAACTACGCCAACGCCTTTCTGCAGACCGGCAGGCCGCATTACCGCGACTGGGCGGCGCACGGGCTGCGCTATCTTGAATCGCACCACCGCACGCCGCAGGGCCATTATCTGTGGCAGCGCAAGGCGGATGTGATCGAGGACGGGCGCGCCATGGCCTATGGCCATGCCTTTGTCATTCTGGCGGCGGCCTGGGCGGCGCGGGCTGGCATTGATGGCGCTGGCGCGATGCTGGCAACCTGCTGGGATTTCATGGAGACGCAGTTCTTTGAGCCGGCGCATAGCGCCTATGCGGATGAGCGGTCGGCCGATCTGTCACAGCTTGACAGCTATCGCGGGCAGAACGCCAATATGCACACGGTCGAGGCATTGATCGCCGCGTTTGAGACCACCGGCGAGGCGCGCTATCTGGATCGCGCCGACAGGGTGGCGCATAAATTCACCGTCGAGCTTGCCGCCGCCGCGGACGGGCAGGTCTGGGAGCATTATGATACCGCCTGGCGCCATGACTGGAGCTACAATATCGACAAGCCGGACGATCTGTTCAAACCCTGGGGCTTTCAGCCGGGACATCAGGTCGAATGGGCGAAATTGCTGCTGCAGCTTGACGCGCACCGGCCTGCCGACTGGCATCTGGCAACGGCCATCCCGCTCTATGCCACCGCCATGGAGCGGGGGTGGGACAGCGCGCATGGCGGGCTTGTCTATGGCTATGCGCCGGATGGCGGCTTTGCTGATGCCACGAAATATTTCTGGGTTCAGGCCGAGGCCATCGCCGCCGCCTGGCGGCTGTTCACCCGCACGGGCGACGCCCGCTATCGCGATGACTATCACCGGCTGTGGGGCTGGTCATGGGATCATCTTGTCGATCATGAGCATGGCGCCTGGTACCGCATCGTGACCCGCGAGGGGGCCTGGGTCGAACCCTTCAAATCACCTGCCGGCAAGGTCGATTATCACACCATGGGCGCCTGCTGGGATGTGCTGTCGGTGATGGAGGCCGGCTGACCGGCAATCGGGGGATCCGCAAATGACAACATCCGGCATGCCGAACAAAGCCCCGCAAGCAGCCTATGACGTGGTGATTGTCGGCGGCGCGATCATGGGATCGGCAACAGCATTTTTCCTGTCGCGGAACGCTGATTTCGACGGCTCTGTGCTGGTCATTGAGCGTGAGCCAAGCTATGCGCAATCCTCGACAGCGCACACCAATTCCTGCATGCGCCAGCAATTCTCGACCGAGCTGAACATCCGCATTTCCCAGTTCGCGGCGGATTTCGTGAAGAACCTGCGCGCCCATATGGGCGGTGATGAGCGGGTGCCGGAACTGGATATCCAGAATTACGGCTATATGTATCTTGCCGACAATGAGGGCTTTGCCGAACTGCTGCGCCGCAACCGGGACATCCAGCGCGCCGCCGGGGCCGAAACCGAACTTCTGACGCCGCAGGAGATCGCCGCCCGCTATCCCTTCTACAATGTCGAGGATATTGTCCTCGGGTCGATCAACCGACGCGATGAGGGCTATTTCGACGGCGGGACGCTGTTCGACTGGATGCGGCGCGGTGCCCGCGAGGGCGGTGTCGATTATGTCGCCGGCGAGGTCGTGGCGATGAACCGCGATGCTGGCCATATCACCGGCGTGACGCTGGCCAGCGGCGAGATCATTGCCTGTGGCACCGTCGTCAATGCCAGCGGCCCGCGCGCCGCCCGGACGGCGGCGATGGCCGGGATTGATCTGCCAGTCGAACCCCGCAAGCGCTTTACCTGGATTTTCACCGCCGAGACACCTCTTGACCGTGATCTGCCGCTGACCATCGACCCGTCAGGCGTGCATTTCCGCCAGGACGGGCCGCAGACCTACCTTGCCGGCTGTCCGGCCGATCCCGATCCGGCCGTCGATTATGATGATTTCGTGATGGATCATGACCGCTGGCAGAGCCATGTCTGGCCGATTATCGCCAGCCGGATCCCGCAATTTGAGGCGATCCGTGTTATCAGCGAGTGGGCCGGGCATTACGCCTTCAACACACTCGACCAGAACGCCATCCTCGGGCCGCATGACGAGGTTCACAATTTCTTCTTCCAGAACGGATTTTCCGGTCATGGGTTGCAGCAGAGCCCGGCCATGGGGCGCGGCATTGCCGAGCTGATCACCTATGGCGAATATCGTACACTCGATCTGTCGCCCTTTGCCTTTGACCGCATTCCGGCGCAGCGTCCGATCGTCGAGACAGCCATCATCTGACATGACCGCCATCAGCGAAAGCCGATGCTTCCAACAAATGATGGCTAGATCCGCTTGCCGGAACGGTCGAACCAATGCAGGCCGGCGGGATCAAAGTGAAGCCCGACCGTGGTGCCGGTGACAAGCTCCACCGCCGGGTCGACCCGCACCGTGATCATCTCGTCAAAGCCGCAATCGACATAGGCGAACTGCTCGGAGCCAAGATATTCACACACGCTGAGTGTCCCCGTGATCATCGGGCCGCCAGACGCCCTGCCAGACATTTTGGCACCGGCATCCAGCGTGATGGTCTCGGGCCGCACACCCAGCCAGGCGACATCTGATGTCGGCGCGGCAAGGCCAATGGTCTGCGGTGTGGCGGCATTCAGGCGAAGCTGACCATCGGCCATCTCGGCCGGCATCAGGTTCATCTTCGGGCTGCCGATGAATTCGGCGACGAATTTGTTCTGCGGGCGGTTATACAGATCGCGCGGGCTGCCGGCCTGCATGATCTCCCCCTCATTCAACACCACGATCCTGTCCGCCAGCGTCATCGCCTCGATCTGGTCGTGCGTCACATAGATGGTGGTGATGCCAAGCTGTTCATGAAGTCGCGAGATTTCCAGCCGCATATTCACCCGCAGCGCGGCATCGAGGTTCGACAGCGGCTCGTCAAACAGAAACCCCTTCGGTTCGCGAATGATGGCGCGGCCGATGGCGACGCGCTGGCGCTGGCCGCCGGAAAGCTGTTTCGGCAGCCTGTCGAGAAGCGGCTCGAGGCGCAGGATTTTCGCGACGTCCTGAACCCGCTGGTCAATCTCGGCCTTGCCGACGCCGGCCGTCTTCAACGCGAACCCGATATTCGCCGCCACATCCATATGCGGATAGAGAGCATAGGACTGGAACACCATCGACAGTCCGCGCTCCGACGGCAGCCGGTCGGTTACATCATCGCCATCGATCAGGATCGAGCCGACGCTGGCATCCTCAAGTCCGGCAAGGATTCGCAGCAGAGTCGACTTGCCACATCCAGACGGACCGACAAGGACGATGAACTCGCCCTCGTGGATGTCAAAATCGACACCCTTGATGACCTGCACATCATCGAACCATTTTTCAATTGCCCGAAGTTCAATCGACGCCATGTGAATGGACCCCCTCCGCGAATATCCAAGGCAGGATATCTAAGCGGTTTCCTTATGCAGCGCGGCAACCTCGTCGCGGCACAGATCAAGATAGATGGCGGCGGTCCAGGAGAAATCCATGCCGCCAAGCCCGGTGCCGTCAAGCGGGTCGAAATATTCCGCCATGCCCTGCGATTCGACCAGCTTGCGCGTATCACCGCTGATGCGCGCCGCCAGCCCGGTCTCGCCGGCATCGGCAAGACCTGTCCAGATCATGTGGTTCATGATCGCCCAGACCGGCCCACGCCAGTACCGTTTCGATTCAAAATCGGTATGTTCCGGGTCCCAGCTTGGCATGCCATATTGGCAGGCATCCAGAATCCGCCGGCAATGCGCCGCCATGCTGGCGCGCTGTTCGGGTGACCCGGCACCGCCATAGAAACTCAGCATCGAGGCGTTGGTGATGGCGTTGCTGAAGGTGCCGCTGCGGATATCCCGCGCACAATAGCCGCCAATGGCATCATTCCACAGCCAGTCACAGCCGGTGGCAAGCCGGTCGATCCATTCCCGGATTTCATCAAAGGCCTGGTTCATGTCAAGCAGACGCGCCAGTTCCAGCAGATCACGGCAGGCCCGGAGCAGGATGAACTGCACCCCCGGATCGGCCATCAGGAAAGGCCCCTTTGCATGGATGGCGTGATGATCCCATCCCACCTCGCGCCCGAACTGGACGATGGTGATGAAACGGTCATATTGCGCCTGTGTCGGGCGCTGGTCGCTGTCGATATGCGAGGTGTCGCGGCGGTTGTAGCTCATCAGATTGTTGGGCACGGCAATGCTGTCCATGCCGATATCCCAGTCAGGGCAGTTGTCGCGGCCCGATTCCCAGGGATGGATGATGCCTATGACGCCGGTTCCCTGGGGGTCACGGGCGCTGCAGTACCAGCGGTGATAGGCCATCAGCCGCGGGAACACCTCGCGCGCCTTGCGACTGTCATAGGCGGTTCCCATACGCACCATCTGCAGGATCACGCTGGCCAGAACGGGTGGCTGTGAATGGCCGCTTGTCGAAGGTTCGGTGTTGGTCTGCCAGACACCCGGGCCGGGGAAATAGTCCGGGTCATTCTGCCGGAAGACAATATGCGGCACCATGCCGTCATCCCACTGCGCATCAAGAAGCGCCATGATTTCAAGCCAGGCACGCCATTTGTTGAAATGCCAGATACCAAGCGCGGTAAATCCTGAATCCCAGTTCCACTGGTAGGGATATAGCCGGTTGGTGGGCACAGTGTACCCGCCGCGGTCATTCATCCTGATGATCCCGATGGCTTCTTCGATACGGCTGGTCATCCTCTATCCTCTGTTTGTGGACATAAGTCCTCTATCCCTTGACGCTTCCCGCGGTCAGCCCTGACACCAGGAACCTCTCGAACCACAGGAAGATAACCAAAACAGGCGTTGTTGCTATGACGGCACCGGCCATCAGATGTTGGCGCGGCACCTCTGAAGAATTCAACGAAACGATACCACGCGACAGTGTAAACAGCTTCACATCATCGAGAAACATGAAGGCAAAGAGGAACTCGTTCCAGGCGATCATGAAGACATAGAGCGCCACCGAGGCGATGGCCGGCATCGACAACGGCATGGCGATCCTCGTGATGATCTGCAGGCGCGACAACCCATCCATCAACCCGGCATCATCAAGCTCCGACGGCAGGCCGGCGAAATAGCCACGAAGCATGTAAAGCGCGACCGGAATCGTCGTCGCCGGATAGACAATGCACAGCCCCAGAAGCGAGTTGCGAAGGCCAAGCTGGCTGAATACCGCATAGAGCGGGATCACCAGAATGATCGCCGGAATGAGATAGATCAGCAGCACCGACCCGGACAGCCATTTGCGCCCGGGAAAGCGCAGCTTTGCCACCGCATAGGCCCCCGGCACCGAGAACAGCAGCGTGATCAGAACCGTCACCACCGAGACAATCGCCGAATTGAGAAGCAAGGTGCCGAAATCATATTTTGTGAACAGCTCTATGTAGGAGCGGAAGAGAACCGCCGCGCCGACGCCGGGATCGACAGAGAAATCCAGCGGGTTGGCAAGCAGGCTCTGCTGGCTCTTCAGGCTTGTCATCACCATCACATAGAAGGGGATGGCGACAATCAGCACGAACATCATCAGGCCGAGGCCCCATAACAGGCGAAGATAGAATCTCTCCGACGCATAGCGGGCCTGCATGGCCGGTGGCATGGTGCCGATTGTGGCGGACAGGCTGAGCCAGCTTGCCGCCGCCGCGATGACCAGCGCCGTCACGCTCTGCCATGCTGGCAGCAGACCGTTCGGGTCGAACGGCGCGCCAAGGGTAAAGCCCCAGAGAAGCGCTGTCATGACGAGGAGTCCGGCGCCATGCCGAAGCAGTGCGCGGTTCGGACGATACAAAATGGCGACCACCCCGCCAACCATGCCGGCAAGCATGGCCGGACCGGCCTGCAGCGTCAGGCCGGCGCCGGTGGTGACTATCAGCGCAATCGTGACGATGATCTGCCAGAGACCGGCCCATATTCCGCCTGCCAGGACGGCGCCAAACAATCCATGCATCCAGAACTTCATCAGCCGGCATCCTTTGGTGAAAAGCGGATGAAGATCACCGAGAAGACAAGCAGCAGCGCAAAGATCACCACCGCCACCGCCGCGCCGGCCCCAAGATTGGAAATTGCGAAGGCCTGTTCATAGACATTCACCGTCAGCGTCCTGGTGCCGGCATTGCCGCCGGTCAGAAGGAAGATGTCGTCGAACTTGTTGAAGGTCCAGATGAAGCGAAGCAGGAACAGCACCGCCAGAATGCCGGCGATATAGGGAAGTGACAGGAACCAGAATTGCTGGATCGGCGTCGCGCCATCAATCTCCGCCGCCTCGTAGATGTCAGCGGGAATCGACTGCATGCGGGCCAGAATAAACAGGAAGGACAGCGGGAAATACCGCCACACCTCGAACAGGATCACCATCGTCAGCGCCATCGGCAGGGTGACACCAACGCCGAAGATATTGATTGTGACCGACCGCTGGCCAAAGAAATTGATCGGCCCCTCGGCGACATCCATCTGCAGCAGCATGGCGTTGACGGCGCCGGAGAACGGGTCGAACAGCACCACCCATGAAAAGGCAACGGCGATCACCGGGGCGACATAGGGAAACAGCATCAGGCCGCGAATCAGCGGCCTGCCGGGAAACGCCTTTTGCATGATCTGGGCGGCGAACAGCCCCAGCAACAACGCCCCCGCCGTGCCGAAGACAGTGTAGTAGATCGACACCTTCAGAACATCCCAGAATTCCGCCGCGGAAAAGACCCGCTCGAAATTCCTGAGCGTGAAATCAAACGACGTCATGACGTTATAGGCGGTGAAGCTCGCCACCGGCACACTGGCCTTGACGCTGGCCTTGACGCTGGCCTTTTCACCGACGAAGCCGTCGGCGGCCGCGATACCGATGCGGATCTTGCCGCGCTCCTTGCCCGCCAGTTCACCAAGGTCGCAACGCAGCCCAGTGCCGTCACCCTCGCCGTCATCCTCAAGACTGCAGACCGGGTCAAGCGATGTAACCACCACCCCGGACGGCAGGCTGTCGGTGAAGACAACCTCTTCCAGCGGGTATTTCATTGACGAGTTGCGATAGCGATATTCGAGACGCGCCTCGCCGCCGGTGGCGGCAATATCGCCACGCACCTGTTCTTTCAGGATCAGCGATGGCGGGCGCAGTTCGGCAAGCGTGACAGGCTTTACCGAAATCCAGAAATTCGCCAGCAGCGGCAGCAGCACGACGGCGAGAACAAGCAGAAATGTCGGCATCAGCAAGGCATAGGCAAGCCGCCTTTCGCGGCGTGCAAGTGCGCCCTCGCGTCTGCGATCTGGCTGGTTCATGCGATCCATCTGCCCTTTAGAAAGGATATACCTGCCGAAATGATTTAATGGATCCGGGCAGCCATCACAGGACGGCTGCCCGGGAGAGATTTATGGTTTACTCGACGGCACCAAGCTCGGCATTGAGCTTGGCAATGGCATCAGCAGCACTGATTTCGTCATCGATATACTGACGAACGACACGGTTGATGGCCTGCGTGTTGATCATCTTCGACGCCAGCGACAACTGACCTTCCTTCACACCCCAGCGGTTAGCGGTCTCAAGACCACTGACGATGCGGCGAATGGTGGCCTGGTCGTAGAGATCCGACAGCGGCGCCTTGCGGTCAATGCCGACAGGAAGCTTTGACCATGCGTTCACGTAACGGGCCGTGTCGGTGACTTCACCGCGGCGGACCGGGAACTTGCCCTCAGGAGCGATCGACAGGGTCGCTGTGTAGCCATCCTTCATCGAGTAGGTCACGAACTCGGACGCAACATCGGTGTTGGCATCGGCAGTAACACCGAAATAACGGATGTCGGCCCAGGCAGCACCACCCGGGTTCGACGGACCGCCAAAGGTGGTCACGATGCCTGTCTTCGAGGCCAGCTCGGGCGAGGTCGGGTCATCATTGATGGTCGGCGGGGCCGAATCACGAAGACCTGCCAGCTCGTCAAGGATGAAGGGCGACCAGATGATCATCGCGGCCTGACCGGCGAAATAAATCTCGCGCGACTGCTTCCAGTACAGCTCACCCGGAGGCGATGCCTTGGCGATCTTCTTGTAGAAATCCAGGACCTCGGTGGTCGCGGTGGCGTCAAGCGGCGCAAAGCCGTCGGCACCGACCGGTGAGACACCATTGGCAAGGAAGACATGCTCCAGAACCTGGCTCATGAAGTTCTCGTCGACCTTGTTCGGGGCCACGAAACCATACATGGATGGCGGGTTGTGAAGCGCGTCGACGGCCGCCTCGATAGCGGCATAGCTTGTCGGCGCGGCAAGACCGGCAGCCTCGAACAGGTCCTTGCGGTAGACAACCATCTGCGTCCAGCCATCGACCGGAACCGCGGCGGTCATGCCGTCAAACTGCGCCATGGTGATCGCACCGGGTGCGAAAGTGTTCTTCTGCAGCGCGTCAACGATGTCGGAATTGGCCTCGACATCAAGAATGCCGGCTTCGGCCCACGGCAGCACATATTGCAGCGTGTGATAGATGACATCGGGAAGGGCACCGGCGGCAAAGGCAGCCGTTGCACGGGTGCCGAGGTCTTTCTCCTCAACCGGGATCACCTCGACGGTGTGGCCCGTCTTCTTGTTAAAATCATTAGCCATCGCCTGCTGCTTGGCAAGACGCTCGGGCTGATTCTCGGTCGTCCAGAAGCGAATCGTATCCGCCTGCGCGACACCAACGACAAGGGTGGAGATCACCGCCGTCGCTGTCGTTAGGATAAGTCGTCTCATGAGTCAAAACCTCCAGAGTTTGCTCTTGTTGTTTGCCGGACTGCCTGCCGGCTTTCTGGCCAATCCGAAACAGGTGGATTGGCCGTCCCCCGGCGCACGAGCGACGCGCGCACGAGTTCCTGATTGTCGGAAGGCAGGGTTCTGCCCTCGACAAGACTGATCAACATTTCGGCAAGCCGGCGTCCCGCGGACTGCTGCGGCTGGCGCATGGTGGTAAGTGGCGGTTCGATCCAGGCGCCGATCTCAAGCCCGTCATATCCGACAAGCGAGATCTCGCGCCCGGGCACCAGGCCGGCCTCGCGGACTGCCTGCATCGCGCCGATGGCAACAACATCCGACACACAGCATACGGCTGTCGGTGGCACATCGAGCGCCAGAAGCCGGCGCATCGCCGCCTTGCCACCCTCAAAACTGAGATCCGTCATTTCAAGCGGCGCACTGAGTGGATCAAGTCCAGCCTCGCCTATGCCGCGGCGCCACCCGTCGGTTCGCTGGCGCGCGAAATTATAGACTTCGGGTCCGGCAATATGGGCAATCCGGCGATGACCAAGACCAACGAGGTGCGCCGTCATTTCGGCAAAGGCAAGCTCATTATCGACATCAAGCCAGGCTGTCGCGTTGCTGTCATTCGACCGGCCATGCGACACAAACGGGATCTGCAGATCGCGCAGCACCTGGAATCGCCTGTCATCGCTGTAGGTACGCGAGACCACCAGCCCGCTGATATGGCGCGTGCGGGCGATTCTCTGGAACATTTCCAGCTCTTCATCAAAGCTGTGCGGGACCAGCACAGTCAGGTCCCAGCCATAGGCGGCAAGCGCCCTGGCCATGCCGGCCATCAACTCGCTGAGAAAGGATTCGGAGGCCTGGCGGTCCTGCCATGGCATGACATAACCAAGCGTCTCGGACTTGCCGAGCGCCAGCCGTCTGGCATGCATGTTCGGCTGGTAGCCGAGCTCATCGGCTGCCTTGCGTACAAGCTGCTTGGTTTTGTCCGAGATGTCCTGATAGTCGTTCAGAGCCCGCGAAACCGTGCTCTGCGACAGGTTCAGCCGCTCGGCAATAACCTTTAATCTTGTTGGTCCCCCCATGACCAAACGATTCCCGAAAGCGATTTCGGAGTCAACCGAAAACGCTTTCGGTTACGATTCATCCCTCTTATTCTGTCACCAGCATGGTTTTTATCAGGACCCTGGCCGAGGCCAACAAGAGGCCAGGAAAAAGCCAGGAAAGGGCCAGGGAAGGGATTGTTGAAAGTGACAGATTACGAGGGCAAGCATGGCAGGGCGGCCAAAAAGCGGGCGTCACCCGGCCTTGCCAGACTTGATGACTGGCTGCTGACACGCGATGACTGGACGGCGTTGAAGCTGGACGGCGCACCTGATGACCATGCGCGGTTGTGCCGTGCCTGGCTGCTGCAGGGGGTGGTTGCACACCCGGATCACGCGGCGGCTCGCGCGCTGATGGCACGGGTGGCAGACGGCGATTCCCAGTATTCTAAGGACGTGAATCCGAAAGACGTGGATTCGAAAGATGCGGCGGCGCGCGAGACGCTGTCCTTTCTGATGCGAAGCATGGCGGGGTTCACGACCGATCCCGATGACCGGCGTCACCCCTGGGAGATTTTCTGCCCGCCTGCCGCCGCTGCCAGTGCCGACCCCGATGCGATGGCGGACACCATCCGCAGCAGGCGGCACCTTCACGCCATCGAGGCGCCCACAGCGCCGCTTCGCACGCCGGAAACAGAATTACTGTTCACCACCAACGCGCTGATCTGTCCGCCCTTTGATCCCGACTCGCCCGACATCCCGCCGGATCACCGCGCCGCCGGCCGCCGCTTTGCCAGCAGCCCGCAATCCTTCTGGTATGACCATCCGATCCCGCTCGATGCGCGGCCGGAGGAAAACGAAATCCTGTACGGTCTTGCCAGCCTCGACCGGGCGCTGGCCGCCGAATGCGCCAATGGCCTGCTGCCGGCAGATGCGCGGATCGACCTTGCCATGTCAATCTCAGTAACGCATCCCGGCATGGAGGAAACGGGATTTGCCTATGTCCGGGATATCATCACCCGGCATCTGCAGCTGCGGCATCTGCGGGTGTTCCTGTTTGATGAGGAAAGATGCCAGGCCATGGCGCGATGCCTGTGCCCGGGTGACAGCGCGGCGGCCGATGTGTTTGGCGTCAATGGCGCCTATGGGCGGCATTACAGCTTCCTGAAGGCAATCCTCCTTGTCTGGCAGCGCGCCGTCAATCCGCAGGCGCGGTTCACCTTCAAGATCGATCTTGACCAGATTTTCGACCAGACGGCGCTGCAGGCGCATACCGGGCGCACCGCCCTGCAGGCCATTGCCAATCCTCTATGGGGCGGGGCGGCGCGCGATCATGAAGGCAGGCAGGTCGATCTGGGGATGCTTGCCGGCGGTCTGGTCAATGAAGAGGATGCCGCCAAAGGACTGTTCATTCCCGATGTTAGGCGGCCCGATACCAGCGCGATCACGGCGCCGCTGACGTCACGCCGGTTGACCTGTCCGCAATGGCCGCAGGCGATTTCCACCGAGGCCGAAATCCTGCAGCGCGCGCCAGGATATCAGCGCGTCCACGTAACCGGCGGCACGACCGGCATCACCGCCGATGCGCTTCACCGCTGGCGGCCCTTTACCCCGACCTTCATCAATCGCGCCGAAGACCAGGCCTATGCCATCTCGGCGTTTGGCGCGGATGGCTATCTTGGGCATCTTCACGCCGAAGGCCTGATCATGCGGCATGACAAGCAGGCCTTCGCCGGCCGCGCCATTGCCCATGCCAGCGCCGGCAAGGCCATTGGCGATATCGAAAGACTGTTGCTTTTCAGCCGTTATGCCGGACTTCATCCGCGCGGGTTTGAGAGAGTTCAGGACCATCTGTGGCCCTTCACGGCCTGCTTCCTGATGCCGGACCCGGCACCGCTTGCCGGGCTGATCTTCGCACTGGACGGCGCCATGAAGGGTGGCAGCTTTGTCAGTGATGGCGCGACCCGGCTTGGCAGATGCCTGTCATTCTGCGAGATGGATATAGGGGCCCGGCTGGCGCATGAACGGGCAGGATGGGATGCCATCTACGCGGCGCTTGCCGGCGATGGCATAGCCCCGCACGGCCTTGCCGGGATCATCAGCGGCGCCATGGTGCAGTCCGGCATGTGACGCCGCATAGCCCCGGTGACAGGCAACCCGCAGGGGGTCAGCGCGCGCGCCCGCCCGCCCGACCAACCATCGGCATCACCACCTGCGTGCGCGACGCCTCTTTCATTTCCTGATTGTCGGCCTCGACGGCGCGTCGCAACCGGTATCCAAGGTCGGGAATGGCGGAATTCACCCGGGTCCAGGAGGCAATGAACGGCGTTTCCATCGGCGTATAGGTGAAACCATCGCCGGCCCGCATGATGTTCTCGGCAAACATCTCGACAGCCCGCTCCTCGGCATTGATGTCATATGACAACCCGTTCAATTCGGCGTCGCTCTGGTAGAAACTGACCATGTCGAGGGCAATCCGGAAATAGGTTGCCTTGATTGTCCGGAAGGTGTCCGAGCCGAAGCAATGCCCCTGCGTCGCCAGCTTGCGGATCAGCACCTTGGAAATGTCGATCGACATGCGTGACAGGCCGGAGGTGCTGTCAGTCTCCGAGAGATTCTGGTGCTTGTGGTCATAATTCGCCGCGATGTCGACCTGACAGACACGGTTGCTTGCCTGGTTGCGCTGCATCTCCGACAGCACACCGACCTCAAGCCCCCAGTCCGACGGAATCCGCAATTCGGGGATCAGCGAACGGCGGAAGGAAAACTCACCGGCGAGCGGATAGCGAAAGCTCTTCATGAAGCTGATATAGTCGCTTGGCCCGAGAACGCGTTCCATGGCCAGCAGCAACGGCGTGACGAGAAGCCGGGACACGCGGCCATTCATCCGCCCCTCGGCGACGCGGGCGTAATATCCCTTGCAGAACTCGAACTGGAAATTCGGATTGGCAATCGGATAGAACAGCCGCGCCAGCAGGCTGCGGTCATAGGTCAGGATATCGCAATCATGAAGCGCCACCGCTTCGGCCTTGCCGCGGGCATTCGTGAAGCCGATGCAGTGCCAGACATTGCGGCCCTTGCCGGGCTCGGTCGGCCCGAGCCCCCGTTCCTCCAGCTCCTGCTGGATGGCGCGAAGGCGCGGCCCGTCATTCCACAGAATCGAAAACGGCGTGTTCAGCCGTGAGAAGAAGCCGTAGGCGCGTTCAAAGCCATCGCGGTCTGCCTTATCAAGGCCGATGGTGACATGACCAAGATAGTCAACCTTGGCGATTTCATCGACGATATGATCAAGCGCCGGGCCATCCAGTTCGGAATACAGGCTCGGCAGGATCAATTCCATCGGCCGGTAGCCGGAGAACAGCTTCAGATCGGCCTCCAGCTCCGCAAGTGGCTTGGTGTCGAAATTATGGAGTGTGGCGACAACGCCCCCCTGCTGGAAATCACCCATAATGCTCTCCCCTCTTCTGGTCTACAATTGAAAGTGCCTGCCGGGCTGCGTCGAGCCATCCTTCGGGCGCGGTCCGCTGCGCGGTGATGACGGTCGGTGGCGGCGCGGCAAGTGTCAGTGGCGGACTGCCAGGGCGCGGCACAACGCAGGCAATATCGGCCCCTTCAAGCATGCCGATGTCATTCTCGCCATCACCGAAACCGATGATGACAAGATCGCGCCGGGCGGCCCGATAATCCTCTCGCAGCGATTCCGTGAACGCCGCCTTGTCATGACAGGCCGACAGATTGCAGACACGCCCGCCTCGCTTGATTGCAAGGCCGGCATCCACAGCCTGCCCCTGCAACTCATGAAATTCCGCCTCTTGTCCCGTGAAGACAAAAGGCGCCGAATAATCACGCGCCATCGCCAGCTTCAGCGCCGCACCGCGCAGCCCGAGATGCCAGGCCTGCTCCGCCTCCGGCAGGTCAGCCAGAAAGTGGCAATGCCGTCGCAGCGTGGCATCGATATGGCAGTCCCACAGTGCCATCAGGCGTTCCGGCGCAAGGCCGACGACATCGGCGACGTTCGAGATCGAGGGCGGTTCAATAAGCTGTCTGTTGACAAGCGCCGCACCATTTTCACAGATGAAGGGAAGGCTGATGCCAAGCTCGTCACAGAAGGCATCAATTTCATACCTGGTCTTGCTTGAATTCGGCACAAGCGTGATACCGTCTCGAAGCAATTGCAGAAGATCATCGCGGATCGAGGCAAAGCTGAAATCCTCATGCCCCAACAGCGTGCCGTCGAGGTCGGTCATAAACATCACTCCCATGGCGCCGCCTGTCCCCCTGTTCAAATTCTCAGTCTGCCGTCTTACGGCGTCGGAGCGCGCACTTAAAGAGCTAAATTTGATCGGTAGCGATGCATATTTTGCATCATGTGAGATGGATAGGCAGAGCTAGATGGGGGATAACCAGCTGCCCATTCAACACGGCCAGTGAATGGCCTCGGCTGTAGCCGCTGCATTAAATGCACCGCACTACTGTTAATTCGGCAGTATTCCGCACCACAGACCATCAGCTATGCAAATGATGGGGAGAACGTTTAACCGATTGAGGGCAGCCATGTTCATCGCCAAGCTTTTTGTCTGCGGGCTATTCTATGGGGAATGCATCACCCTGGCGGATTCGAAAGGCCTTCACCGCACAGAGCGGCAATGCGAGGCGCGAATCCGTGAAATGGCAGGCGATCTGAAGGTGATGTTTCCCGATGTCAGGCTAAAAGGCGTCGGGTGCCAGCGCCTTGGCCATCTTGTATAGGACCGGATTGCGCGCCCAGGACTGCCTTCACCGCAGATAACAGTCCCGTCCCGCCCCCTATCCGGTATCCTGTATCCTAGGCCACCTGATGGCGAAGACTCAGTTTCCGGTTGGCATCGCGAAGCCGCGCACTCAGCGTCCTGACCAGCGCCTTCAGCAGCGGATCCGCATTATGGATGCGCTCTTCGAAATCCGTCTTTTCGATATGCAGAACCTCACAATCAGTGAGGCACATGGCGCGCGCATTCCTGAGCTCGCTCTCGATCAGCCCCATTTCGCCGAACGTCTCATACTCCTTGATATGCATGTAGGGGTCGCGCTCGTCGGTCGGAAAATAGAGACCGATCTCGCCCGACAACAACAGGCAGACCGATACCGATCTGTCGCCGGCCCGAAAAACGGACTCACCTTTTCTGTATTGCTTCGTAATCATCGTCTTACCGCATAGTGAAGCCGGCACGATAGACAGGTGATCCGCTGCAAGACAGCGTCAAAAACCGGTCACGGCGCTGCGTTTTATGCAGCACTCATGCTAGCTTGCGGTGGCGCGTTTACGCTCACGATGAAAGATATAAAGCCCCGACGCCATGATCACGAATGATCCCACCCAGGTCCAGATGTCGGGGAACTGGCCGAACAGCAGATAGCCATAAAGGCTGGCCCAGATGATGATCGTGTAGTGCAGCGGCGAGACAAAGACAGCCTGCCCGATTTCCAGCGCCCTGATGACCAGAAACTCGCCAAGCGCGGCCATGAGTGACATCGAGGCGAGGATGGCGATGAGGTTCAGCGAGCCAATCGGCTGCCAGATGAACGGCTGTACGACGCTCAGCATCAGGAAGGCCGTCAGCGCCGTATAGGCAAGTGTTGTCTCGGTACGGTCACGCGACCCGATATGGCGTGAGATGACCTGCCTGATGGCAAACAGGATTGCCGCCAGCAATGGCAGCAGCAGACCGGGATGAAAACTGTCCATTCCAGGCCGGATCACGACCAGCGTGCCGAGAAACCCGATGATGGTGGCAGTCCAGCGATGCAGACCGACACGCTCACCAAGCAGCAGCGCGGCCAGCATGGTGACGACAAGCGGCGCCACGAAGGTGACGGCCACCGCATCCGCCAGCGCAACGAAATTCAGGCCGAGGATGAACAGGGTCGCCGACATTGCCGCCGCCGCGCCACGACCGATCTGCAGCATCGGAAAACCGGTCCGCAGGATTGCCCGGCCATGCCAGGCGATCAGGATCATCACACCGACCACAAGGCCGATCTGGCGCGCCCAGACAATCTGCAGCGACGGCATATATTGTGTCAGATATTTTGCCTGCGCATCGACAGCCGAGAAAACGAACATGCCGGCAAGCATGAACAGCGCACCCTTCACATTGTCGCCCGCCCCCGAGGTTGGGCACGAGGTTGGGCCCGAGGTTGGGCCCGAGGTTGGGTCCGAGGTTGGCCCCGAGGTTGGCCCCGGGGGAGCGCCGCCTGCCACCGGGATGGTCATGCCGCACCGGCAGTGGCGGCGGCGCGACTGTCCACCAAACATGGCGGTATGAAAGAATGTATGGAACCTGAAATGGCGGTCTCCCCTGGCCTGCCTGTCATCACCACCCTGTCACAATTTCCCGTCACGGGCGGCACCGGCATGCCTTATGCCGTCCATGGTGGCGCAGAATGACGAAGGATGCCAGCCTTGAAACCAATCAGCTTCAGACCGGGGTCAGACCAGATTTTGACCGGCGGTCAGGCCAGTGCCGATTGCACCGCCACCGCCAGCCTGTCGCAGATCTCGTCGATCTGGCCATCACTGATGATGAAGGGCGGGGCCAGCAGCACATGGTCGCCGCGCCGCCCGTCAATGGTACCGCCCATCGGATAGCAGATGAGCCCGGCCTCA
>SHBC01000013.1 GCA_004213025.1 SAR116 cluster bacterium | reverse complement strand
ATCTTGCCGGGATTGAACATGCCGGCCGGATCGAACATCGCCTTGACCTGCCGGAAGAGGCCCGGCAGCACCGGACCGAACATCGTGTCATTGAATTCCGAGCGGACGATGCCATCGCCATGCTCGCCGGAATGCGACCCGCCGTATGAGCGGACAAGCGCAAATGCCTCTTCGGAAATGGCGCGCATGGTATCGGCGCCGTCCTGCTGTTTCATGTCCAGCACCGGCCGCACATGAAGACAGCCGACCGAGGCATGCGCGTACCATGTGCCCTTGGCGCCATGCTTGTCGAAAATGCGCGTCAGCCCGTCGGTATATTCGGCAAGGTCCTTGAGTTCGACCGCGCAATCCTCGAGGAAGGAGACCGGCTTGGCCTCGCTTTTCATGCTCATCATGATGTTGAGGCCGGATTTGCGCATCTCGGCAACACGCCCCTGCATCGCCGGGTCGATGGCATCGACAACACCGCCGCACCATTCGCCGCCCTTGTCCCAGCCAAAGCCGAGATCAGCCATCATCGCATGAAGCTGTTTCAGGCGGCGGTGATTCTCCGCCATGTCATCCTCGGCAAACTCGACCACCAGAAGCGCCGCCGGATTGCCTTGCACCGCCTCCTCGATTGTCTTCCGGAAAATCGGGATCGAGCGGCCAAGCGCGATCATCGTGTCGTCGACAAGCTCGACCGCCACCGGGTCCAGCGTGACAAGATGCTGCGCCGCGTCCATCGCCTTGTAGAAGGTCGGGAAGTGGCAGATTCCCATCAGCTTCTTCGCCGGCAGCGGCCAGAGCTTCAGCTCGATCGCCGTGCTGTAGGCAAGCGTCCCTTCAGACCCGACAAGAAGATGCGCCAGATTGATGCCGTCACCTGTCTTGCCGCCAGGGCGCAGCGCCATCGCGTCAGGCATCAGGGCATCGACATTATAGCCGCCAACCCGGCGCAGCACGGTCGGGAACCCGTCGAGAATATCCTGGCTGTGACGGGTGCCCATCTCCAGCAATTGCGGCTGCAGATCGGCCAGCATGCCGGTTGGCGTCACGGTGCCTGTATCGCCAAAACGCGCCTTTGAGCCGTCCGACATGATAGCGTCGATGGCGGTGACATTGTCACGCATCATGCCATAGCGGATCGACCGGCCACCGCAGCTGTTATTGCCAGCCATGCCGCCAATGGTGGCGCGGCTGGAGGTCGAGACATCGACCGGGAACCACAGCCCATGCGGCTTCAACTGGCGGTTCAACTCGTCAAGAACGATCCCCGGTTCGACAAGGCAGCGCCGCTGTTCGACATCAAGTTCGAGGATGCGGTTCAGATGCCGGCTGGTATCCATGACAATGGCGTTGTTCACGGTCTGCCCGCATTGCGAGGTCCCGCCGCCACGCGGCAGCACCGCCAGCCCCTCCCGCCGCGCGAAATCAAGTGTCGCCTCGACATCGGCCAGGCTTTCCGGCACCACCACCGCATGCGGCATCATCTGATAGATCGAGGCATCGGTGGCATAGCGCCCCCGCGCAAACACATCATCGAACAGCGCACCACTGAGCGCGGCTTTCAACGGGGCAAAGGACGGGACGCGAATGTCGTTCGGCATGGGTTCACTCGGCAATCGGGACAGGATGATGCAACGTCATCGCGGGTGGGCATAGCGTCGCGGCGACATCCACATGGTTGTGCGCGGACACTGAAGAATCTAGGCTATCGCCTCTATCATTCCAACGCGAAAGATTACCGCACATGAGTTCCACCCGTCATCAGGCCGGCAGTTATAAGCCAGGTCGTCATTTTCTGCAGATCCCCGGACCGACCAATGTACCTGACCGAGTGCTGAGGGCGATGGATCATCCGACGATTGATCATCGCGGCCCGGCCTTTGCCGAGATTGGCAAGACGTGCCTTGACGGCATGAAGACAATCTTCAAGACGGAATCGGCGGTCATTATCTATCCGGCGTCCGGCACCGGTGCCTGGGAAGCGGCGCTTGTCAATCTGATCAATGAGGGTGAGCGCGTGCTGATGGTCGAGACCGGCCACTTTGCGACCCTGTGGCAGAAAATGGCCGACCGGCTGGGGATCGAGACCGAGTTTCTGGAGACGGACTGGCGCCGCGGCGTTGACCCGCAGGCCATCGAGGACCGGCTTCGCGCCGACAGCGAGGGCCAGATCCGCGCCGTCTGTGTCGTTCATAACGAGACCTCGACAGGATCGGCCTCGCGCATCGGCGAGGTGCGCGCGGCGATGGATGCCGCCGGCCATGGCGCGCTGTTGATGGTCGATACGATTTCATCATTGGCCTCGATCGATTACCGGCATGATGAATGGGGTGTCGATGTAACCGTGTCAGGCTCGCAGAAGGGGTTGATGCTGCCGCCGGGCCTGTCCTTCAACGCGCTGTCCGAGCGCGCCATCACCGAGGCGAAGAGCAACGGCCAGCCACGCTCCTACTGGGACTGGCAGGACCAGCTTGCCGCCAACAAGGGCGGCGCCTTTCCCTACACGCCGGCGACGAACCTTCTCTATGGTCTTGCCGAGGCCATCGACATGCTTCACGAGGAAGGTCTCGACAATGTCTTTTCACGCCATGACAGACATGCCGAAGCCACCCGCCGCGCCGTCCAGGCATGGGGGCTGGAGGTGCTGTGCCAGGAACCGCGCGACTATTCCAGCTCGCTGACGGCGGTATTGCTGCCGGACGGTCATGATGCTGATGCCTTCCGGGCGACAGTGCTGGCGAATTTCGACATGTCGCTTGGCAACGGGCTGTCGCGGCTGGCCGGCAAGGTGTTCCGGATCGGCCATCTTGGTGATTTCAACGATCTGATGCTGACCGGAACGCTGAGCGGCGTCGAAATGGGGCTGCGGGTGGCTGATATTCCGCACCAGTCCGGCGGCGTTCAGGCGGCGATGCAATTCCTGTCTGAAAGCGCCGTTGCGGCCTGACAGCCGGGACCGGGAGGAAGCCATGCCGGATGATGCCATGCAGGATGATGCCATGCAGGATGATGGGGAACTTCACTACAGCGTGACCGACGGGATCGGGCACATTGTGCTGAACAGGCCGCATCGGCGCAACGCCCTGACGTTCGAGATGTATGACCGGATCAAGGCGATCTGCACCACGGTCGGCACCGATGCCGACCCGGATGATGTGCGGGTGCTGATCTTCTCCGGTGGCGGTGACGCCGCCTTTGCCGCCGGCACCGACATCTCGCAATTCCGGACCTTCACCGCCGAGGATGCGATCAATTATGAACAGATGATCGATGGCACGCTGACCACGATCGAGGAATGCCGCGTGCCCACCATCGGCGCGCTGAACGGATTCTGCACAGGCGGTGGCGCGGCCATCGCGGCGACGCTGGATATCCGGATCGGCAGTCGCGACCTGAAGGTCGGCGCGCCAATCGCCCGCACGCTTGGTAATTGCCTTGCCATTGGCAATCTGAGCCGGTTTGTCAGGCTTGTTGGCGAGGCGCGGGTCAAATACATGCTGCTGACGGCGCAGCTGATCGGTGCCGAGGAAGCCGCCTCGGCCGGCTTCATCTCGGAATGTCTCGATGACCGGGATGCGGTGCTGGCGCGCGCCGACGAGATGGCACGCGGCATCACCGAGCTGGCGCCGCTGACACTTGATGCAACGATGCGCGGCATGCGGCGGCTGCAGACCATGACACCGCTTCCCGATGATCATGACCTTGTCGAGCAATGTTTCGGCAGTGCCGATTTCAAGGAAGGCGTTGCCGCCTTTTTCGACAAGCGCAAGCCCGACTGGAAGGGCGTCTGACACGCCCCATCCAGCCATCCACCACTTTGCCTTTTCCATAATTTGGTATACCATGTGGCCACAGCCATGACCGGCGATGTTCAGTGCCGGTCACGTGATGGGGACACAGGAGAGATTCGTGGATTTCGCACATTTCATCGGCGGCCAGTGGGTTGCCGATTCGGACGTCACAACCAACCGCAACCCGGCCAATCAGGATGACATTATCGGCACCTATGCCCGTGGCGGCGCAGCCCGCGTCGATGAGGCCGTGGCCGCCGCGATGGCGGCGTTTGATGGCTGGGCGCATGCAAGTCCGCAGCTGCGGCACGATGTTCTGGAGAAAGCCGGCGCGCTGATCGTCGAGCGTAAGGACGAGCTTGGCAGGCTGCTGGCCCGCGAGGAAGGAAAGACAATCGCCGAGGCGGTTGGCGAGACCGTCCGCGCCGCGCAGGTCTTCAAATTCTTTGCCGGCGAGGCATTGCGTAACACTGGTGACGCGGTGGCGTCGGTTCGCCCCGGCGTCGAGGTGATGATCGAGCGCGAGCCGGTCGGCGTCATCGGCCTGATCACGCCGTGGAATTTCCCGATCGCCATTCCGGCCTGGAAAATGGCGCCGGCGCTGGCCTTTGGCAACACGGTGGTGATGAAGCCTGCCGAACTGACCCCCGGCTGCGCGTGGGAGCTGGCCAACATCCTTGAGCAGGCTGGTTGCCCGGCCGGTGTGTTCAACCTTGTCATGGGCCCCGGATCGCAGGTTGGCGCGCGCATTGTCGAACATCCCGATATCGCCGCTGTCAGCTTTACAGGTTCCGTGGCGACCGGCCGCCAGGTGGCCGTCGATTGCGCGGCGAATGGCAAGAAGGTGCAGCTTGAGATGGGCGGCAAGAACCCGATGGTTGTCGTCGATGATGCCGATCTCGATACCGCTGTCGGCGCTTCGCTGAACGGCGCGTTCTTCTCGACCGGCCAGCGCTGCACCGCCTCTTCGCGGTTGATCGTCACCAAGGGAATCCATGATGCGTTTCTTGACAGGCTGACAGCCGCCGCGGCCGATCTTGTGGTTGGCGATCCGCTCGACCCGAAAACACAGATCGGTCCGGTTGTCGATCAGTCGCAGATGGATCAGAACATGGGTTATCTGACGCTGGCCTCTGAAGAAGGCTGTGATGTTCGCGGTGGCGGGCTTGGCAATGGCAACGGGTTCTTCATGCATCCGGCGATCTTTGCCGGCGCGACCAATGCCATGCGGGTGTCGCGCGAGGAAATCTTCGGCCCGATGGCCTCGATCATCAAGGTCGATGATTATGACGAGGCGCTTGCCGTTGCCAATGACACCGAATTCGGCCTGTCATCGGGAATCTGCACAACCTCGCTGAAGCTGGCATCGCATTTCCGGCGCCACGCCAAGGCCGGCATGGTGATGGTCAACCTGCCGACGGCCGGCGTCGATTATCATGTGCCGTTCGGTGGCCGGAAGGGGTCAAGCTATGGCCCGCGCGAGCAGGGAAGCTATGCCCGCGAGTTCTACACCACCGTCAAGACAAGCTACATAGCCCCCTGAGGAGGCATGGCCACAATGACCACCCGTCCCTATAGCGGTATCTGGCCTGTCGCGCCGACGCCCTTCACCGAAAATGGCGCGGTCGATGATGATGGCATGCGCCGGGTTCTGGACTGCATGATCGACCAGGGGTGCGATGGCATCTGCATCCTTGCCAATTTTTCCGAGCAGTTCCTGATTTCCGATGCCGAGCGTGAACATCTGACAAAGCTGTGCCTTGCCCATATCGATGGCCGTGTGCCGGTCATCGTGACAATCAGCCATTTCGCCACCGATATCGTCGTGGCGCGGGCACAGCAGGCAAAGCAGCTTGGCGCGGCGATTGTCATGATGATGGCGCCCTATCACGGCGCCCTGCTGAAAGGCAATGCGCAGCAGACCTTCGACCAGTTCAGGATGGTTGGCGATGTCGGCATCCCGATCATGATCCAGGATGCGCCGCTGTCGGGTGTCGATCTGCCGGTGCCGCTGCTTGCCAGGATGGCGCGCGAGATCGAGATGGTGAAGCTGTTCAAGATTGAATCAGCGGGTGTGGCAACCAAGATGCGGGCACTTCTGGACGCTGCCGGCAATGCCGTGGAAGGACCGTTCGATGGCGAGGAGGGAATCACGCTTCTTGCCGATCTTGATGCTGGCGCCACTGGCTCAATGACATCGGGACTGATCCCGGATCTGATCCGGCCTGTCATCACCTCCCACGCTGCCGGTGACCGCGATGCGGCGGTGGCCGGCTATACGGCCGTGCTGCCCATCATCAATCATGAGAACCGGCAATGCGGGTTCCGCGCGGCAAAGGCGGCGATGGTCGAAGGCGGGGTTATCGCCTCGGATTTCTGCCGCCACCCCATCGACCCGCTGCCGGCCCCGACACGGGCCGAGCTTCTGGGACTTATGCGCCCGCTCGACCCGATTGTGCTTCGCTGGGGCCCGTGACGTCATGGCCAAGCAGAATGCGCTGACATCCCTGCTGAATGAGGGCGAGATCAAGCCAAGCCAGCGCCGCTCGCTCAGCGAGGAAACCGCCGACAAGCTTCGCGAGTTGATCCTGCTGGAAAAGCTGCCGCCGGGCATGCACATCCCCGAGCGCGACCTTGCCGAGGTGCTGGGCATCAGCCGCACGCCGATGCGCGAGGCGCTACGCATCCTTGAGAGCGAGGGACTTGTCGACCACACGCCGACCCGCCGCTCGCGCGTTGCCAACCCGTCGGTTGACGAGCTGGCGCAGAGCATGAGGGTGCTTGCCACGCTGGAGGCGCTGGCGGGCGAGCTTGCCTGCACACATGCCAGCGATTCGCAGATCACGGCCATCGCCGCCCTGAACCAGCGTATGGTCGAAAAAAGCGACGCCATGAGTTCCATCGATTTCTTCAAGACCGATATGGAATTCCATACCGGCATTGTCGCCGCCAGCGGCAACGCGGCGCTGGTCGACACGCATGCCAAATATAACGCCAGGCTGTGGCGCGCCAGATTCCTGTCATCGCGCCGCAAGCTTGGCCGCGCCACGACGCTGCAGCAGCACCAGGACATCACCGCCGCGCTGCAGGACCGCGATGTGGCTGGCGCCTCGCGCGCCATGCGCGACCATATCGAGACAGCCATCGAGAATCTTTACATGTCCCGGGACGAACAGGAGAGCTTTGAATGAAACCCCGTATTGGCATTATCCCGGGCGATCCCGGCGGCATTGGTCCCGAACTCATCGCCAAATTGCTGGCCGAGGAGGAGGTTCGCGATCAGGCCGATATCCTGCTGATCGGCGACCGGCATCTGTTCGAGATGGGACAGGCGCAGGCCGGTGTTGAGATCGAGATGACCGATTGTGACGCCCTTACCGGTGACTGGACGGCTATTGCCGGGCTGGCGATTCATGACCGTGAGACGATTGCAGCTGATGATGTTCGTCTTGCCGAGGTCACGCTGGCGAATGGCAGATCGGCGCTTGGCAATTTGAACTGTGCCCTGGAAATGGCGCGCGACGGTATCATCGATGCCATCACCTTTGGCCCCTTCAACAAGGCCGCCCTGATCGAGGCCGGGCTGGGGCATGAGGACGAGCTTCACTACATGGCGGAATTCCTCGGCGTCGAGACATATATCTCCGAGCTCAATACATTGAACGGCATCTGGACCAGCCGCGTGTCAAGCCACATCCCCCTGAAGGACGTTCCCGACTATATCAGCGGCCACCGCATCACCGAGGCGGTGCATCTGATTGACCGCACGCTGAAACGCTCTGGCATGGCACGTCCACGCCTGTCGGTGGCGGCGCTGAACCCGCATGCCGGCGACAATGGCAATTTCGGGATGGAAGAGATCGAGGTGATCACGCCAACGGTCGAGACATTGCGCCAGCAACAGCTCAATATTGACGGGCCCTGGCCCTCTGACACGGTGTTCCTGAAGGCGAAGGCCGGCGAGGTTGACGGCATCATCACCATGTATCACGACCAGGGGCAGATCGCCCTGAAACTGATGGGGTTTGACCGCGGCGTCACCGTTCAGGGCGGCATTCCCTTCCCAGTGACGACCCCGGCGCATGGCACCGCATTCGACATTGCCGGCACCGGCACAGCCGACGTTGGCGCGACGCGTGCCGCCTTTGACATTGCCTGCGATATGGTCAGCCATTGGGACGGCACGACCTGATGAAGATCACCGCCATACGGGCGCATGCGCTGAACCTCGAGGTCAGTCTCGACATCACCTCGCCGGCAAAGACGGCGCGTCATCAGGCCTGCGTTGTCGAGATCGAGACCGATGCCGGAATCAGCGGCCACGGCATTACCTCAATCGGCCCGGCGAAACCGATCGAGGCCGCCATCGAGAGCATCGCTGCCCCCGCCATCATCGGCATGGACGCGCTGAATAATGACCGTATCTGGGACAGGCTTTACTGGGCGCTGGTGCCACGTGGGCAGAGCGGGATTGGCATGCACGCCATCGCCGCCATCGACGTAGCGCTGTGGGATATCAAGGGCAAGGCGCTTGGCCAGCCGATCTGGCGGCTTCTTGGCGGGGCGCGCGAACGCTGTCCTGTCTACGCCACCTTCGGCTTCGGCTTTTATGAAACCGGCGAGTTGCCGCGCGCGGCAGAGGCCTGGATGGAGCGCGGCTTTTCCCGCTTGAAAATGACGGTTGGCAACAGCGCGTTGCAGCGACGCGACGAGCCGCGTCTGCTGAGCGATGTGATCATCGAGGACAAACGCCGTGTTGCAGCTGTTCGCGATGCCGCCGGACCGGACGCGGAACTCTTTATCGATGCCAATTGCAGCCTGGATTACTTCCATGCGGTGGAGCTGGCGGGCGCGTTGACGCCCTATCATATCAGCTTCTTCGAGGAGCCGATCACACAGAATGACGTTCGCCAGATGGCAGAGCTTCGCCGCCAGACCGGCATGCGCGTCGCCTGCGGCCAGAACGAGGCACAACCCTATCGCTTCCGCGATATGCTGGTCGCCGGTGCGGTTGACATCATCCAGCCGAATGTCGTCATCACCGGCGGCTTCACGCAGTGTCAGAAGATCGCCGCGCTGGCGTCAGGCTTCAATGTCGGGATCGATAATGGCGGGGCCTGGCCGTTCTTCAACGCGCATCTTCAGGCCGGAATCGCCAATGGCGGGCTTGTCGAATGGCACTACTCGTCGGTCGAGGCCTGCCGCCTGATCTATGACGGGCTTCCCGAAGCCGCCGATGGCTGGCTGACGATGAGCGATGCGCCAGGACTTGGCTTCGAATTGAACCGCGACCGGCTGCAAAACCACCTTATCTGACCTGACAGATCATCTGACCTGACAGATCATCTGACCTGACTCTGGCGTCTGGCCAGCAGCGCCCTGGCGGTCAGGATGCGCGGCCGCCCCTTGTGATCAGCTTCACGATCTGCGAGCCGAACAGGCCGAGGAAGGCCAGCACCAGGAACAGCAGAGCCAATGGCTGGGTCAGGATCATCCACCAGGCACCGTCAAACATCTTCAGCGAGTTCTGCAGATTGACCTCGACCATATGGCCAAGGATCAGTCCGACGGCAATCGGCGCCACCGAGAACCCGTGACGGCGGGCGAAGAAGCCGACAACACCGAAGATCAGCGCGATCCAGACATCGAGAAGCGAGGCGCTCAGCGCGTAGGCGCCAATCACCGACAGGGCAAAGACAATCGGCCAGAGAATGGCCGTTGGGATAAGCGAAATGCGGGCGAACAGCTTTGCCGCATACAGGCCCATGCCAAGGAAGATGACGTTGGCGACCAGCATCGAGCCGAAAATCTGATACACCGATTCAACCTGCTCGGTGAACAGATAGGGGCCCGGGCGCAACCCATGTACCATCAGGCCAACAAGGATGATCGCGGTGGTGCCGCTTCCCGGGATGCCAAGCACCATGGTCGGCACCATCGCCCCGCCGGTGGCAGCGTTGTTCGCCGCTTCGGCACCGGCAATACCCTCGACAGAGCCCTTGCCGAACTCCTCGCGATTCTTCGACCAGCGGCGCGCCTCGGAATAGCCGATCATCGACGCCACCGTCGCGCCTTCGGCCGGCAGAATGCCGATGAAGGTGCCAATGCCGGATGACCGCGCAATGGTCTTCCAGATCCGCTTGTAATCCTCGCGGCTTGGCAGTTTCACCGCCTTCAGCGTTACCATATCGGCGACACGATGGGCGTGTTTCGACTGCACCAGAAGTTCGGAGATCGCGAACAGGCCGATCATGACCGGCACGAAGGACAGCCCTTCATACAGTTCGTAATTGCCGAACATGAAACGTTCGATCGAGGTCACCCTCTCGGCACCGATGGTGGCAAGCCAGACGCCAAAGATACCGCCAATCAGATTCTTTACCGCACCGCCGGCACCGACACTGGCAAGCATCGACAGCCCGAAAATTGTCAGTGCGAAATATTCCGGTGGCCGGAATTCATACGCCACCTTGGCAAGCATCGGCGCCGCCAGGCACAGCACGAGGATCGAAAAGATGCCGCCGATAGTGCTCGCCACAACGGCGACACCAAGCGCCCTGCCAGCCTCACCACGCTGCGCCAGCGGGAACCCGTCAAAGGTCGTTGCCGCCGCAGCCGAGGTTCCCGGCGTGTTGATCAGGATGGCGGTTATCGACCCGGCAAAGGTCGCCGACACATAGAGCGTCGCCAGCACCGCAATGGCGTGGACAGGGTCCATGGTCAGGGTGAATGGCAGCAGCAGCGCCGCGCCGGTGGTGGCACCAAGGCCCGGCAGCACGCCGATGACGATACCAAGAATTGTGGTGATGGTGATGAGACCCAGAAGATACGGGTCCCCCATCACCGAGGCCATTGCGGAAACCGCTTCCAACATCCTGCCGTTTCCCCTTAGCCGTAATACCAGTTGGTGATCAGTCCGCGCGGGAACCTGATCTTCAGAACTTCATCGAACAGCAGGAACAGGGTCAGCGGCACGGTGACCGAAATCAGCGCGGCAACATGAAGCCGCCTTTCGCCCCAGCTCGTCGAAAGAATGAACATCACCACCGCGATGGCGATGAAGAAATCCGCATATGTCGTCAGAAAATAAAAGGCGGCGAATACCGAGATGCTGACCCAGGTCGTGATTCCCTCAAGCTCGACCGGCTTTGGCGGGTTGCGCATGCACTCCCAGGCCAGAATGCCAATCAGGATCAGGTTGATCACCATCAGGAAGATCGGGAATGAGCGCGGCTGCATGCTATGCCCGACGATCATCGGCGGCGACAGCTTGAGCTGCAAGGCCAGATAGATGACCACTACCGAAAAGGCGGCGAGGATACCTGGAATAATCAAAGGTCGCATCAGAACGGTCCCCCAGCAATCACCGATGGGCGACACGGCATGCGCCGCCCACCGGTCCGTTCAGGAAAGACTTCCTATTCGATCAGGCCCATTTCCTTGAGCGCGGGACCGAATTCATTGACCATCATCTTGATCTGCTTGCCCCAGGCATCAGAACCCATCGGCGACGTGTCATCGAGGCCAGAATTCATCAGATAAGCCTGGTACAGCGAGTGGCCCATAGCCTTCATCATAGCACCCTCAAGCTCGGCGCGACGCTCTTCGGACACACCGGCATGGGTAACAAACCCGCGGGTCGTGGACAGCACCAGATCGATGCCCATTTCCTTGGCTGTCTTGGCGGCAGGGATCGGGTCCATGCGGTTCTCACCAAGGATCACCAGCGGGCAGAGATCACCAGCTTCGATCGGGGCCGAAGCCTCGGACAGGTTCAGCGTGCCGACATCGACAGCACCGGCAACAACCTGGGTGGCAAGCTCACCACCACCACCGAACGGGATGTAGGTCGGCATGTCGACGCCAAGGCGCTTGGCCCACAGGAAGACAGTCAGATGGTCGATGGTGCCCGACGAGGTGCCACCGAACTTCAGCGCATCGCCATTCTTCATGCCGGCGACGAAATCCTCAGGCGTCTTGTAGGGGCTGGTCTTGCAGTTGACCATCAGGATCTGCGGGTCGTTGGTACCACGGGCGATCGGCGCCATGTCCTCGACACGCAGGTCGGTCTTGCCCTTCGCCATGGTGATGGCGTGGCCAACCGTGAAGGTCAGAACCGTGTTGCCATCGGCCGGGCGGCTGTTGAAATACTGCATCGCGGCAGCACCGCCGCCACCACGTTTGTTGACAACAACCATGTCCTGCTTCAGCCCGCGGCGTGTGCGGATCATCATCATGCGCGAATTGACGTCGGTACCACCACCGGCACCGGCGTGAGTGACAACCTCGATCGTGCCTTCGGCGGCAACAACAGGTGCCGACGACATGGCCATAACGCCGGCCATCGACGCGATGCCGACGCCGACCGACAGAATTTTCTTAGTGCTGAGCATTGGTTCCTCCCAGAAGTTTGCTCCAAAAGATCTTTCTTATGCTGGACCAGTTTTTGATCTGGTCACATTTTTCCCGGCCAGAACAACGCCCCACCTGAAGGTGGTGACAGCTGCCATTGCGCGGAAAACTCCGCCAGCATTGAAATACGGTATACCAAATCCTGAGGGGAGACAATGTTCAATAATGCCACATCACCCTCATCTGGCGCACCGCTTCGCGGCCGGCTAATCGACGGCAAGACCGGCCTCACGGGCGCGGGCGACCATATAGTCGCGGCCGGCCAGCATGTCGTCGATTGATCCAAAACCATTCGTGTAATGGCCGGTATAGCCCATTCCCTCAATCTTCTTGAACATGGCGCCGAAATCGATCGTGCCATCGCCGGGTTGCTGGTGGATCTCATATGACCCGTTATTGTCGGCAAGCCGGACCTCGTGACACAGGCTGAAATCCATCGCGTCGATGAAATTGGCAATCCCCACACCAGGCAGGAAATGCGCATGGTTCGCGGTAAAGGACCAGCGCACCGACGGGCTGTCGATCTCGCGGAAGAAATGCATGCATTCCGCCGGCGTCACCGGCATGTAGTTGACCTCGGCCAGAACAGGTTCCCAATTCAGATTTTCCAGCAGCAGCAGGACGCCCTTCTCGGCGGCGTAATCGCCAATCCGGCGCAGCCTGTCGATTGCCGCCTGCATCCTGATCTTGCGGCAGGCGGTGAAATGATAGCCGCCATGGACAACAATCCATTTCGCGCCAAGTTTGGGCGCCAGATCGATATAGGCTTTCATATAGTTGTCGACGGCATCGCGGCAGAACGGCGAGATTTCGGCAACATTCACGCCGGACAGGGTATGCAGCCCGAAGCTGATCCCGGTCTCGGCAAGCAGATCACGCACCGTCCCGCACCGGGCATCATCAAACGTCTCGAGCGCGTTCGGGGCAATGTCGGTTTGTGCGTCGATGATGCGGACATCATTCTCTGCCGCCCAGCGAATGCCGTCCTCAAGCGGCAGTCGGCGGCCAAGATCGATGCCTATCCTGTCTTTCAATGTCATGCTGGTCAAAGCTTTCCCCCCCAAAGTCTCTTGCCAGCTTTCATTTGCCGGACTTTCATGACTGGCTGTCTCAACCGCCGGTCTCATTTACCGGTCTCATTTACCGGTGAATTTCGGCTTTCGCTTCTCCATGAAGGCGCGGCGGCCCTCGATATAATCCTCGCTGGCAAAACACCCCTTCACCAGAGCGTCCAGCGCATCAAGGTCGCGGTCCGCCTCGTCAAGTTGCAGCGACTGTGTGATGGCCTTCACCGATTCGATTGTCAGCGGCGCGTTTTCGCTGATCCGCTTGGCATAGTCATCGGCATAGGCGGTCAGCATCTGCGGTGCCAGCACCCGGTTGACGAGCCCCATCTCATAGGCCTCGGCGGCGCTGAACTGGCGCGCCGTGAAGAAGATTTCCTTCACCATCGACGGGCCGACAAGATTCGCCAGCCGCCTGATGCCGTCATAGCCATAGCCGACGCCAAGTTTCGCGGCTGGCACGGCAAAGCGGCTCTTATCCTCGCACAGCCGCAGATCACAGGCGACGGCAAGCCCCATCCCGCCGCCAATGCAATAGCCCTGGATCACCGCGACCGTCGGCTTGGGAAAGGTGAAGACAGCATCATAGAACGCCTTGCTGGCCTGCGCGTAGATTTCGACATCCTCGGCGCTGGAACGTTCCTTCTCGAATTTCGAGATATCCGCGCCGGAGGCAAAGGCCTTGCCACCAGCCCCGCGAATGACCAGAAGGCGCGCCTCGGGATCGGCCGCCATGCGGGCGACTTCTTCGGCGCCGGCCCGGTACATGGCCAGCGAGATGGCGTTGTGACGTTCCGGATTGTTGATCACGACATGGCCGACACGGTCGACAATCCCGGTCAGAAGCTTGCCATCGGCATGCGCCGTGAGCTGGTCGAATTTCATGTGATCCCCCGCGCCGCAAAGCCGTTGATGTCATCATCCGAATAGCCGAATTCGGCAAGGATTTCGGCGGTGTGCTGACCCTTGGTCGGCGGCGGGCGGCGGATTTCGGCCTGCGACCGGCTCATCTTGATTGGCTGGCCGACAATCTGCGAGGGGCCGCGCTCCTGGCTGTCGACGTCGCGCGCCATGCCAAGATGCTGGACCTGCGGATTCTCGAACACCTGCTGGACATTGTTGATCTCGCCGCAGGGAACGCCGATCTCGGCCAGCCGCGCCACCCAGTAATCGGTGCTTTTCTGCGCGGTGTTCTCATTGATGATGGCATTCAGCGCGACGCGGTTTTTGCTTCGCGAAGGCTGATCGGCGTAATCCTCGTGATCCATCCGCGAATCCGCCAGCTCTTCCTTCAGCCGAAGCCATATATGCTGGCCGGCGCAGGCAATGTTGATATAGCCGTCAGAGGTCGTGAACACGCCGGTCGGTATTGAGGTCGGATGGTCATTACCTGCCTGCCCCGGCACATCGCCATCCATCAGCCAGCGCGCCGCCTGAAAATCCAGCATTGCGATCTGCGCCTGCAGCAACGAGGTCTGCACCCATTGCCCCTCGCCGGTTTTCTCGCGGCCAAGAAGCGCCAGCAGGACGCCCTGCGCGGCAAAGCCGCCAGCCGTCAGATCGGCAATCGGTATGCCGACCCGCATCGGGCCTTCCCCCGGCGCACCGGTGATCGACATCAGGCCGCCCATGCCCTGGGCAATCTGATCAAACCCCGGCCGCCCAGCCAGCGGCCCGTCCTGACCAAAACCGGAAATCGAGGCATAGACAAGGCGCGGATTGATCGCGCGGAGTGTTTCATAATCGATGCCGAGGCGGAATTTCACATCAGGGCGATAATTTTCCACCACGACATCGGCGGTGGCGGCCATCTTCTTCAGGATCGCCACGCCGTCGGGATCCTTCAGATTGAGGATCATCGAGCGTTTGTTGCGATGCAGGTTCTGGAAGTCCGAGCCCTGACGTGACCCGCCCATGTCCGAACCGGCGGTGTCCGGGTTCTCGATCTTGATGACATTGGCGCCCCAGTCGGCAAGCTGGCGAACACAGGTCGGGCCCGACCGCACCCGTGTCAGATCAAGCACAGTATAGTCGGACAGGATATCGCTGGCAGGCTGGAAAGGCATCTCAAACTCGTCACTTGGGCGTGTTGTCAGGGTATAACATCCCATCAACACTGAAAAAATATTGTATACCAAATTAGAAGACGATAGCCTTTTTGAAGTCAATTCAAAACTTGCCAACGGCGTGCCGGCGCGATGATCAGCCACTGGCACCCGGGGAGTGTGCTGACCGGTCATGAAGACCCTGTTCCTGTTGTTTGACAGCCTGAATCGATCGGCGCTCGGGGCTTATGGCGGCGGCATCCCGACGCCGAATTTCGACCGTCTGGCGGCGCGATCGACAATCTTTGATTCGCATTTTGCCGGCTCGCTTCCCTGCATGCCGGCGCGGCGCGACATGCAGACAGGCAGGCTGAATTTCCTGCATCGTAGCTGGGGCCCGCTGGAGCCGTTTGATGACAGTTTCGCAGCCCAGCTGAAGCAGGCCGGCACCTACAGCCACCTTGTCTCGGATCATTATCATTATTTCGAGGATGGCGGCGCCACCTATCACACACGCTATGCCAGTTGGGAGTTCATCCGCGGCCAGGAATCCGACCCCTGGGCGGCGATGGTGGCACCGCCACTCGACAGGTTCCGCGCGCAATATCATCCAACGCAGTTCGAGGATCATCGCAACGGTCACCGCCTTCAGGGCATGATCAACCGCACGCGCATCAAGGATGTTGGCGATTTCCCAGTTGTGAAATGCGTTGATGCCACCATCGCCTTTCTTGCGGAGAACGGCGCCTCGGATGGATGGCTGTTGCAGATGGAAACTTTCGACCCGCACGAACCGTTCCACGCGCCGGCCTCATATCGGGATGATGACAGTGGTTATGAAGGACCGGTGCTTGACTGGCCACGCTACAAACAGGTCGACGAAACCCCGGCCGAGATTGCCGAGCTGCGCGCCAATTACGCGGCGCTGGTGCGGCTGTGTGATGACCAGCTTGGCCGGCTTCTGGACCATCTAGATGACACTGACGGGTGGAATGATAATGCCATCATCCTGACCACCGATCACGGGTTCCTGTTGTCGGAACATGACTGGTGGGCGAAGAACAGGATGCCATTCTATAATGAGGTGGCGCACATCCCGCTGATGATCCACCACCCGGACCACCCCGGCGGACAGCGCATCGACGCGCTGACGCAGACCATTGATCTGATGCCAACCCTGCTCGAGCTTCATGGCCAGACGCCGGGGCCACATGTAAGGGGGCGCTCGCTGCTGCCGCTTCTTGACGGGCGTGAGACGAAAATCCGTGATGTCGCGCTTTATGGAATTTTCGGCGGCGCGATCAATGCCACCGACGGCCAGCATACCTATTTCCGCTATCCCGCGACCATGGAAAGCCATGATCTGTTCGAATACACGCTGATGCCAGCGCATAATCGCAGCCTCTTCACCACCGAGGAGCTGGCCCCGGCAACGCTGCATCGCGGGTTCGATTTCACCAGCGGCGCCCCGGTGTTGCGCCTTCCGGCCCGGCCCGACGCCAAGCGATCACCACGACAGGGCGGATTCGCCGACACGCGAACCGTTCTTTACGACCTTGCCGCCGACCCCGGCCAGACCGCGCCGTTTCGCGATGCCGGACTGGAGACCCGGATGTGCGAGTTGATCCGCGCCGAAATGGCGGCGCATGAAGCGCCGGCCGAACTCTATACCCGTTTCGACTTGACCTGACCCCAGCTTCCGGCGTAACGCCGGACCGTTCAAAACAGGATCGTAGCCATGACCAACCATCTCTATGACGGCGTCTTCGGACAGCATGCCGCCAGTAGCAAGACCTTTCTCTATACCGACGCCGGCGAGGTGAGTTTTGCCGATTTCACGGCGCTGACCGACAGGCTTGCCGGGCTTCTTGTTGCCACCGGGCTGGCACCCGGCGACCGCGTTGCGGTACAGGCCGACAAATCGGTGATGCTGCTGGCGCTCTACGCCGCCACGGTCAAGGCTGGCGGCGTCTATCTGCCGCTCAATACCGGCTATACCGCCGCCGAGCTTGACTATTTCCTTGGCGATGCCAAGCCGCGGATTGTCGTGACGGGCACCGCCGCCGCCGCGGCCATCGCGCCGCTTGCCGCGCGCGGCGGCGCGGTGATGTTCACGCTTGATGGTGATGAGGGCGGCAGCCTTGCCGAAGCCGCCGCACAGCATCAGCCAGGTTTCACCGCGGTGCCGCGCGGGTCCGAGGATCTGGCCGCCATCCTCTATACCTCCGGCACAACCGGCCGGTCGAAGGGCGCGAAACTGTGCCATCGCAATCTGCTGTCGAACGCCGCGGTGCTTCGCGACTACTGGCGCTTCAGTGCCGATGATGTGCTTCTTCATATGCTGCCGATCTATCACACGCACGGTCTGTTCGTTGCCAGCAATCTGTTGGCGATGGTTGGCGGCTCCATGATCTTCCTGCCGAAATTCTCGGCCGATACCGCGCTGGACTGGATGCCGACGGCAACAACGATGATGGGCGTGCCGACCTTCTATACGCGGCTTCTCGACCATGACGGTTTCACCGGCGCGACGACGGCGCATATGCGGCTGTTCATTTCCGGGTCGGCGCCGCTTCTTGCCGAGACCCACCGGCAGTTCGAGGAGCGCACCGGCAAGGCCATCCTTGAACGTTACGGGATGACCGAGACCAATATGTGCACTTCGAACCCCTATGAGGGCGACAGGCGCGCCGGCACGGTGGGCTTTCCGCTGCCGGGTGTGGAACTGCGCATTGCCGATGCGACAAGCGGCGCCGAGCTTGCCGATGGCGAGATCGGAATCATCGAGCTTCGCGGCGACAATGTCTTTCTCGGCTATTGGGAAATGGAGGAGAAAACGGCGGAATCCTTCCGTGATGACGGTTTCTTCATCACCGGCGACATGGCCGTTCGTGACGCGGACGGCTATGTCAGCATCGTCGGGCGCGACAAGGACCTGATCATCTCTGGTGGGCTGAATGTCTATCCAAAGGAGGTCGAGGGGCTGATCGACGCCATTGACGGGGTACTGGAAAGCGCTGTCATCGGGGTGCCACATCGCGATTTCGGCGAGGCCGTCGTCGCCCTTGTTGTTCGCGAGGTCACAGCGCTGGAGGCCGGCACCATCGAGAGCACCCTGGCAACGCGGCTGGCGAAATTCAAACAGCCGAAATCCGTCATCTTCATCGATGCGTTGCCGCGCAACAGCATGGGCAAGGTGCAGAAGGCCGAGCTTCGCAAGACACATGACGGGCTGTTCAGCTAGCCGGCCACGACCCGGTCATCATCACCGCTGACCTGCCTCGCGAAGCTGGCGCTCGCGCCGCAGGATGAAGATCGAGGAGGCGATGATGATGGCGCTGCCGACAATGATCTCTAGCGTCAGCGCTTCGCCAAACAGCATGATGCCGGCGCCGATCCCCATCGGTATCGACAGATAGTGAAGCGGCGCCAGAATGCTGGCTGGCACCAGCTTGTGGCTGAAGGCGAGGCCAAATTGCTGGAAGCTTGACAGCACCCCGATAGCGATCAGCAGCGCCATATCCGCCCGGCCGGTCGGTAGCGGCGCGCCGACTGCAATCATAATCACCGCAAAGATGATCGCGCCCATGCCATTGTGCCAGACCGCCGTTGTGGCCGGGCTGTCATGCCGGCCAAGCCGGCGCAGCGTGATCATCATCAGCGCCCCGAAGAAGGGTGAGCCAAGGCCAAGCAGGATGCCGGTCAGCGTCCATCCCCCCGCCGCCGGATTGAGCAGCAGCATGGTGCCGCCAAAGCCGACTATCACCGCTGTCCAGCGACGCCACCCGACGCGCTCGCCAAGCATCATCGGGGCCAGCAGCGTGACAAACAGCGTCAGGGTCTGGAACAGCACCGTGACAAGCGACAGCGGCATCAGGTCGAGCGCCGCGTAGAAACAGGCAAGGCTGATCAACCCGGTGGCGATGCGAAGCGACAGGGTGCGCGGTTTGGTGATGCTGAGCGCCGACCGGCCACGCTGCCATACCGCCGTCGCCAGCAGCAGCGGCAGGCAGAGCGCATAACGGAACAGCAGGATGGTGGTTGTCGCGATATCGTCCGAGACAAGCTTCACCAGCGCCGAGACCACCACCATCACGGTGATTTCGCCCAGCGCAACCGAAACGCCCAGCGGCAGGTTGGTCAGCCCCCCGTCACCGGTCCGCATATTGCTGTCGCCGCTCACCGTGCGCTCCTGGCCGGCGCGGCGATCATACCGCTATTCCTCGATCTCGAAATGTTCGAGATGCCTGTCGGTGATGGTGATGCCGAGACCCGGCAGATCATCATCAAGCTGCAGATAGCCGTCGGCCGCGTCCGGGTCACCCGCAAAGATATAGTAGAACAGCTCATTGCCGACCTCGACATCGAAGACCGGGAAATATTCCGCAATCGGGCAGTTCATATTGGCCATCGTCAGATGATAGTTATGCATCTGGCCGGCATGCGGAATGACCGGGATCTGGTGCGCCTCCGCCACCGCGTTGATCTTCTGCGCTGCGGTGATCCCACCAACCCTGTTGGTGTCATATTGCAGCACCGATACGGCTCTTTCCTGCAGCAGCTGGGCACAACCGAGAAGCGAATATTCATGTTCGCCGCCGGAAATCGGGATGGGTCCGCGATTCAGTTCGGCATAACCCCTCAGGTCATCGGCGATCACCGGCTCCTCCAGCCAGCGCGGCTCGAACTTCTCCAGTTTCGGGATCATCCGGCGGGTATAGTCCAGATTCCAGCCCATATAGGCCTCAAGCATCAGGTCGCGGTCCCAGCCGATGACCTCGCGCACCGCCTCGACACGTTTGATATTCTCGCGCATGCCGGCCATGCCGTCGCGCGGCCCATAGCCAAAGCGCGTCTTGAAGCCGGTATAACCACTCTTCATCGCCTCCTCGGCCTCGGCCTGCATCGCCTCGACCGGTCCGGCATAGAGCTTTGAGTAATAGCAGGGGATGCGCTGCTTGGTGCGCCCGCCAAGAA
>SHBC01000012.1 GCA_004213025.1 SAR116 cluster bacterium | reverse complement strand
CACCGAGGTGCGGCCACCGGCGCGCCCGCGCATTTCGGCGCGGAGCTTTGCGTTCATCGAGACGTCGATCTGCTTGTAGACAACGTCCTTGCTGTCCAGCAGGCGCAGCGCCCTCGAGCAATAGCCGCACATCATTCCGGTGTAGATTTCGACCTTCGGCATTTTGGCGTCCGTGATCATCACATTAGGATTTGTTGGCGTTTATATCCGCCGACTGAACCAGAAAATCAAGCGTGCGGGAAAATCAGCCCCAGGGACAATCAAGCCCCAGGGACAATCAAGCCCAGGGAAAATCAGGCCGGGGGCAATCATGCGTGCGAGAGGCGCGTGACGCGTGCCAGCACCAGCGCCGAGACAGGCCCGCTGCCGGCATCTGTCAGGCGCCGCGCCGCCTCATGCAGGGTGGCGCCTGTGGTCAGCACATCATCGATCATCAGAACCGGCCTGCCGTCAAGGCGTGGCAGTGCGGGTGGCGGCACGGCAAAGGCACCGGCGATATTGCGCTGCCGCTGATGCCGGCTCAGCCCGCCCTGGCTTCGCGTTGGCCTGTGGCGGATCAGCATGTCCGGGGCGAAGATACCCTGTCCCGTGTATTGGCACAGATGACGGGCCCATTCCGCCGCCTGATTATAGCGCCGCCGGAAATAGCGCCGTCGGTGAAGTGGCACCGGGATGACCAGCGCCTGTGCGCTGGCAAGCTCGATGAACAGCCGCGCGCCTAGCCGCGCCAGAAGCGGCGTCAGCTGCAGCCCGTCACCATGTTTGTAATGCAGGATCAATTCGCGCGCGCTGTCAGCATAGTGGAAACAGGCCCGAATCGCGGCCAGTGGCGGCGGCTTTGTCCAGCAACCGGCGCATAGCGCCTCGGCAAGTGTGTGGCCGAGCGGCAGGCCGCAGCGAACGCAGAGCGGCGCGGCAATCGGCGTCAACCCGTCCCAGCAGCTGGCGCACAGGCCGGTCGTGTCGGCAAATTGCCGGCACAGGACGCATTGATGCGGTAGCAGCAGTGTCGCCAGCTGCCCCGCCGCGGCGGCGAGGGCGGCGGCGGTGCGGGCCGTTGCGGCGCGGGTCACCGGCATGAGGCGGGTCTGGTCCATCATGCCCCAGCCTAGACTGGGTCGGGTAAATATATCCTTAAGGATATGTCCGCTTGTGGCAGGTCATCTGGCGGTAGATCATCTGACGGGAGGTGCATTTTCACTTGCCCTTCGGGCCCGCCATCGGTGATGGTGCGCGCATCATGAGTGAAGCCCCGACCATCCCGCGCTTTTTTGACAGCGCCGTCCAGCGCCGGAACCGTGCCCGCGCCGCGCCTGGCTTTGCCGGGTTCGCGTTTCTGAAGCGCGAGGCGGTGCTGCGGATGGCCGACAGGCTGGCGCTGATGCGGCGTGATTTTCCGCTGTGCCTCGATTTAGGATGCCATGACGGCATGCTGACCCGCGAGATTGCGGCAAGCGGCAAGGTTGGCCAGGTGATCCAGGCCGACCCGGCCCCGGAATTTGCCGCCATGGCCGGTGTTGCCGGTCCGGCGCTGGCCGTCGAATATGACAGCCTGCCTTTTGCCGCCGGCAGTTTCGATGCCGTCTTTTCCTGCCTGCTTCTGCACTGGATTGATGATCTGCCGGGCGTCATGGCGCAGATCCGGCGGCTGCTGAAACCTGATGGTCTGTGCCTTGTCAGCCTTCTTGGCGGCACGACGCTGACCGAGTTGCGGGGTGCGCTTCTCGAGGCCGAGCAGGAATTGTTCGGCGGGGCAAGTCCGCGGACAGCGCCGATGGCCGACATTCGCGATGTTGGCGGGTTGCTTGGCCGGGCCGGGCTGGCGCTGCCGGTGGCCGATTCCGACAGGCTGACCATCACCTATCCCGACATGTTCCGGCTGATGGCCGATCTGCGCGGGATGGGCGAGCAGAACGCGCTTCTGGCGCGCAGCCGCACGCCCGGGCAGCGTCAGCTGTTCCTGCGCGCGGCGGAAATCTATCAGCAGCGTTTTGCCGCGCCGGACGGCCGCATTCCGGCCAGTTTCGAAATCATCACGCTGACCGGATGGGCCCCGCATGAAAGCCAGCAGACGCCGCTTCGCCCCGGCAGCGCGGCGCACCGGCTTGCCGATGAGCTTGGCACGGCCGAGCAGGACCCCGAGGCGTGAACCTGAGGTTTGACCTGGGGCGGGTCCAAGGAGCTACATCAGCAAATCCTGGAGCACCGGGATCAGCGGCAGATCGGCTGGCGGCATGTCATAATCGCGAAGCCGCGCCGGCCGCACCCAGGCAAGCTCGTTGCCCTCAAGCTGGCGCGGCGTGCCTTTCCATTTGCGGCAGACATAGACCAGCATCAACAAGTGGAAATCATCATAGGCGTGGCTGGCGAAACTCAGCGGCGCGAGGCAGGATTCGGCGGTGTCGATGCCAAGCTCCTCGTCAAGCTCGCGGATCAGCGCCGCTTCCGGCGTCTCGCCGGCCTCGATCTTGCCGCCCGGAAACTCCCACAGCCCGGCCATTGATTTGCCGGCCGGCCGGCGTGCCAGCAACACCCGCCCGTCAGCATCGACCAGCGCCACCGCGCTGACCAGGACGATGGGGCGCGGCGCGTCGGCAATCTCGGCCCTGTCAGGGTTGCCGGGACTGTCAGCCTTGCTCATCGTCTCAACTTCGGTAGTCGGCATTGATCGAGATGTAGCCATGGGTGAGGTCGCAGGTCCAGACCCGTGCCGTGCCGACACCGGCGCCGACGCTGACCCCGATGTCGATCATCTGGCCTTTCATATGCGCGGCGACGGGCGCCTCGTCATAATCCTCAACCCGCGCGCCGTCGGCGGCGATTCTGATGCCACCGATCGCCACGCCGATCCGCGACTGATCGATCGCGGCGCCGGCCTTGCCGACCGCCATCACAATCCGTCCCCAATTGGCGTCCTCGCCGGCAATCGCTGTCTTCACCAGCGGTGAGTTGGCGATGGCCATGCCGATCCGGTGCGCGGTGCTGTCATCGGCGGTACCGCTGACATCGATGGTGATGAATTTCGACGCGCCTTCGCCATCGCGGACAATCTGCTGCGCCAGATCCTGCATCACCGCATCCAGCGCGGCGCGGAATTCGTCAAGCCGCGGATCATCGGCGCTGCTGACAGGCTGATGAGACGCCGCGCCGGTGGCGATCAGCATCACGCTGTCATTGGTTGAGGTGTCGCTGTCGACGGTGATGGCGTTGAAACTGCGCTGTGTGGCGCTGGTCAGAAGGTCGGCCAGCACATCATGTGGCACCGCCGCATCAGTGGCGATGAAGCCAAGCATGGTTGCCATGTCGGGGGCGATCATGCCGGACCCTTTGGCAATGCCGGCGATGCCGACCGGAACGCCGTCGATCATGGCGCTGGTACAGGCTCCCTTGGCGAAGGTGTCGGTCGTCATGATGGCGCGCGCGGCGTCCTGCCAGTCCGCCGTCCCATTGGCCAGATTGTCGAATTGCGCGGCCAGCACCGGCACGTCCAGCGGCTCGCCAATGACACCGGTCGAGGCCATCATCAGCTGCCGCGAATCGCAGCCAAGGCGTGATGCCATGCCGCGGCAGCTTTCCTCGACAGCGTCCATGCCGCCCGATCCGGTAAAGGCGTTCGCATTGCCGGCATTGACCAGAACAGCGCGCAGATTGTCAGGCCCAGCGGCAAGTGCCTCGCGGCACCAGATCACCGGCGCCGCCGCCGTGTCCGACCTTGTGAAAACCCCGGCCATCGCCGCGCCCTCGCCAACCCGCATCAGCAGCATGTCGTCGCGCCCGGTATATTTCAGGCCCGACGCCGCGGTTGCCAGGGTCAGCCCGGCAATCGCCGGGATCGCCGGGAAGGATGCAGGGGCAAGCGGCGAGACGGTCATTGCTGGGCGTCGGCCGCCGACTGCGCTTCGGTCAGCACATCATCATAGGGCCGCACCTCGACACTGGCACCGGAGCGAAGCGTCTCGACAACCCGCGCAAAGCTCTGCCGCGACAGGTTGCTGGCCAGCTGGTCACGCATCTCGTCAAGTGTCGGGGCCGGGGCGACGCTCTTGTCGCTGACCCGGATGACATGCCAGCCAAACTGGGTCTGCACGGGCGCGGCCGAATAGCCGCCGACCGGCATCGCAAAGGCGGCGGTCTCGAACGCCGGCACCATCTGCCCGCGGCCAAAATTGCCAAGCTCGCCGCCATTCGGTCCGCTGGGCCCGGTTGATTTCTCGCGTGCAAGTTCGGCGAAATCGGCACCGTCATTCAGCTGCGTGATGATGGCCTTTGCTTCATCCTCGGTCTCGACCAGGATGTGCGCCGCGGTTACGGTCTCGCGCGACCCGGTGTCGGCGACAAAGGCGTCATAGGCAGCCTGTACCGACTCCTCGGTGATCATCTGCGACACCTGCTCGGTAAAATAGGCCTCGGCCAGAACGCGGTTGGCGGCAAGTTCCATCGCATTTGCCACCACGTCGCGCTGGTCAAGGCCGCTTTCGCGTCCGGCCGCCGCGGCCAGCCGCGAATTCGCCACCTCATCGACAAGCTGTGAATACAGATTGGCAAGCCCGCCCTCGCGATATTCAGGCGGCAGCGTCTGGGCGACGGCCATGATCTCGTCAAGCCAGATAGGCTCCCCGTTCACCGTGCCGACGGCGATACGTTCCTGGGCCTGCGCCATGACCGGTGCAAACAACATCGTGGCACAAACAATGCCGGAGGCAGCGAGGGTGGTAAGGAATTTCATCATCTGTCCTTTCGGATGAACGGGATTGGCCCCGGCGGGTCGCGATGTGAACCCAATGGTGAGGGCCGTTCTGAATGCTGCGCGATTGTTGCCGAAGCGACGCCCAAATTCAAGCCTCGCAATGCGCGGCAAAGCACCTCTTTCACAGGCTTTCCAGGGTCTGTGAATCTGGCTGTGACGGGCGCGGTTTGATTGACAATGACAGGCGCGCGCACTATGTCGAGACTAGCCGGAAACGCTTGCAGATCCACGATTATACGGGTCGGCTGGCAGGCCGGCTCGGTTCGGGTGCGGCGCGCCCGACAGTCCATGTGATGCGGGGAAGCGTATGTTTGGGTCTTTGGCGAAAAATCTCTTTGGGTCGGGCGGTGATCGCGCGACCAAGAAATTCACCTCGCAGGTGGCGGCAATCAACGCCCTTGAAGACGAGATCGCCGCGCTGAGCGATGATGACCTTGCCGGATCGGTGGGCGCGTTGCGGGCCCGTCTCGAGGCTGGCAGCAGTCTTGATGACCTTCTTCCCGAAGCGTTCGCACGGGTCCGCGAGGCGGCGAAACGCGCCCTTGGCCAGCGCCATTATGATGTCCAGCTGATGGGCGGCATTGCGCTCCATAAGGGCCAGATTTCGGAAATGAAAACCGGTGAGGGCAAGACCCTTGTCGCGACATTGGCGGTGTTCCTGAACGCGTTGCCGGACAAGGGCGTGCATGTTGTCACGGTGAATGACTATCTGGCCTCGCGCGATGCCGCCTGGATGGGACGCGTCTATGAGCGGCTTGGCATGACGGTGGGCTGCATCACCGGCAATTTGCCGGATGAGGATCGCCGCGCCGCCTATCGATGCGATGTCACCTATGGCACGAACAATGAATTCGGGTTTGATTATCTTCGCGACAATCTGAAATTCCGGATCGAGGATATGGTGCAGCGCGATCACCATTTCGCCATCGTCGACGAAGTTGACTCGATCCTGATCGACGAGGCGCGGACGCCGCTGATCATCTCCGGTCCGGCCGAGACCACCTCGGAACATTATGGCACTGCCGACAAGATCATCCCGCACCTTGTTCCCGAGGATTACGATCTCGACGAGAAGGGGCGCACGGTCTCGCTGACCGAGGCCGGCATCGAACATGCCGAGGATCTGCTCCGCTCTGCCGGGGCGATGGGCGAGGGCACGCTCTATGACATCGAGAATGTCGGGTTGCTGCATCATGTGAACCAGGCGCTGCGGGCGCACAAGCTGTTCCAGCGCGACAGCCATTACATGATCAAGAACGGCCAGATCGTGATCATCGATGAGTTCACCGGCCGGGCAATGGAAGGCCGGCGCTTCTCGGAGGGGCTTCATCAGGCCATCGAGGCGCGTGAGGGAGTCGAGATCCAGTCCGAGAACCAGACGGTCGCCTCGGTCACCTTCCAGAATTATTTCCGGCTTTATGAAAAGCTGTCCGGCATGACCGGCACGGCGATGACCGAGGCTGGCGAATTCTCGGAAATCTACCGGCTCGAGGTTACCGCCATCCCGACCAATGTCGAGGTGCAGCGGATCGACCATGATGACGAGGTCTACCGGACCAGCGAAGAGCGCGATAACGCCGTCATCGATCTGATCGCCGATTGCCGCAAGCGCGGCCAGCCGGTGCTTGTCGGTACGGTCAGCATCGAGAAATCCGAGGCGCTTGCGGCGGTTCTGAAAGGCCGCAAGATCGAACATCAGGTGCTGAATGCGCGCTTCCATGCCGAGGAGGCAAAGATCATCGCCCAGGCCGGCGTTCCCGGCGCGGTCACCATCGCCACCAACATGGCCGGGCGCGGCACTGACATCCAGCTTGGCGGCAATCTCGACATGCGTCTCGAGGTAGAGGCCGATGGCGGTGAGTTGCCGGCAGCCAAACACGATGCCATCACCGCCGAGGTGACGGCGCTGAAAGAACAGGCACTTGCGGCTGGCGGGCTTTATGTCATCGGCACCGAACGCCATGAATCACGCCGTATCGACAACCAGCTTCGCGGCCGGACCGGTCGTCAGGGCGACCCCGGCGCGTCGAAATTCTTCCTGTCGCTGCAGGATGATCTGATGCGGATTTTCGGCTCGGACAAGCTTGACGGCATGCTGCAGAAGCTTGGTCTCGAGGAGGGCGAGGCCATCGTCCATCCCTGGATCAACAAGGCTGTCGAAAAGGCCCAGTCAAAGGTCGAGGCGCGCAATTTCGAGATCCGCAAGCAGCTGCTGAAATTCGATGATGTGATGAACGACCAGCGAACGGTCATCTTCGAGCAGCGCAAGGAAATCATGCGGGCAAGCGACGTTCAGGACACGGTCACCGAGATGCGCCGCGAGGCGGTGGCGCAGATCGTCGAGCGGGCGGTGCCGTCGGGAACCTTCAGCGACCAGTGGGATTCCGAGCAGCTGAAAACCGACGCTACCAAGGTGCTGGCGCTCGAGGTGCCGGCCGAGGAATGGTTCGCCGAGGATGGCGTCGCCGAGACCGAGATCGAGGAACGGCTGACCGGCATGTCGGACCGTTACATGGCCGAAAAGGCCGTGCGAATCGGGCCCGAGACGATGCGGATGGCCGAGAAATCGCTGCTCCTGCAGGTTCTTGACCAGCAATGGAAGGAACATCTGCTGAGCCTTGATCAGCTTCGTCAGGGCATCTCGCTTCGTGCCTATGCGCAGAAGGACCCGCTGAATGAATATAAGCGCGAAGCCTTCACGATGTTCGAATCGCTTCTTGCCGGTCTTCGTGAAACGGTGACGATGGTCCTCAGCCATGTGGAAATCCGCCAGCCGGAGCCGGAAGAGGCCGCAGCGTCGTCAGCGCCAGCACCGCGCACCATGCCACAACGCGCCATGCCACAACGCAAGGTGTCGCGGAACGAGCCCTGCCCCTGTGGATCGGGCAAGAAATACAAACATTGCCACGGCCGGCTGAGTTGACCCGTGTTATGGTAGGGGAGCGATGATCAAATATCAGCTCATATGCGAGGAAGACCACGAATTCGAAGGCTGGTTCGGCGACTCGGCCGCCTTTGAATCACAGCAGGACTCCGGGCTGTTGACCTGTCCGTTCTGCGGGTCGGCCACGGTGCGGCGGGCGTTGATGGCGCCCAACCTTGCCAGCCCGAAAACCCGCAAATCCGCCCCGCCGCCGCAGGAGGTGCGTGATTCCCCGGCCGCGCCAGCCCCGGCAGCATCAGGCCCGGCCGCGCCAGCCCCGGCAGCATCAGGCCCGGGCGCATCAGGCCCAGGCGCATCAGACCCAGGCGCATCAGGCCCGGGCGCATCAGACCCGGGCGCGCCGGGCTCTGCCGCGCTGCCCGAAGAGGCGGCGCGCCGTATGCATGCCCTGATGTCGGAAATGCGGGCGCTGCAATCGAAGATTAAGGATGAGTGCCGCGATGTCGGTGATGAGTTCGCCGAGGAAGCCCGCAAGATCCATTATGGCGAGGTGGAGCCTGAAGGTATCTACGGCCAGGCCACGGAAGAAGAGCGCGAGGCGCTCGATGAGGAAGGCATCGCCGTGATGGATATTCCCTGGCTGCCAAAGGATAACTGAACGCCGCCCTGACTATTCCTATGGCCCTATGGCCTATGGCCTCTGGCCCTTGGGCCGTTCCATCCGGTCTTCAGGCGTGCGTGCCGCTGGCCCCGTAATTCACCGCCAGACTTCCCACCCTTATGAACCCGTTGCCGCCAATCCGGCGCGCCGGCAGCGGGGCAAAGCCTGTCATGTCATCAAGCATGATGCCGGCACCGGCAAATTCATCGCGAAGCTCGGCCGGCCGCACGAAACGCGCCGGGTCATGCGTTCCCGCCGGCACCGTGCGCAACACATATTCCAGCGCCACCTTGGCCAGCGCGAATGAGGCCAGTGTGCGGTTGATGGTGGTGATGACAACAGTGCCGCCTGGCGCCAGCATCGCCGCCATCGAGGCGGCGAACAACCGCCTGTCGGTGACATGCTCGATCACCTCCGACGCATAGACAAGGTCGTAATGCGCGCCGCTCTCGGCAAGTGCCTCGGCAGTGGTGCATTGGTAATCGATTGTGAGGCCCGCCACCGTTGCATGGGCCTTTGCCGCCTCGATGGCTTCCGGTGTGGCGTCGATGCCGGTCACCTGCCCGCCAAGCCGCGCCATCGGCTCGGCAAGGATCCCGCCACCGCATCCGATATCGAGGATTCGCAGCCCGTCAAGCCTGCCATCGCCGGACGTGCCGATGCGCCTGACACTGTCCAGAATATAGTCGATTCGCACCGGCGCAAAGGCATGCAACGGGGCCATCGGCCCTCTCTCATCCCACCAATGCGCGGACATCGCCGCGAAATTGTCGATTTCTTTTTGGTCTGCTGTGGTGTCCACGGGCTTGCCCCATCCGGCGGTAATCGCTATGAAAGCTGCGGCTTTTCACAAGCTGTGGCAACCATAAGACAAAAATGACTCTGATTGTTCAAAAATTTGGCGGTACCTCGGTAGGGGATCTTGACCGCATCCGGAATGTCGCCTCGCGGGTCAAGGCTGAGGTCGAATCCGGGAACCAGGTTGCTGTTGTTGTCTCGGCCATGGCCGGCACGACAAACCAGCTTGTTTCCTGGGCGCTCGATATCGGGCCGATGCATGATGCCCGTGAATATGACGCCATTGTCGCGACAGGCGAGCAGGTGACAGTCGGGTTGCTGGCGATCGCCCTGCAGAATGTGGGAATCGATGCCCGCTCGTGGCTTGGCTGGCAGATTCCGGTGCATACTGACGAGGTGCATGGCGCCGCGCGGATCCAGAGCATTGATACCGGCGTGATGCGCGAGCGGCTTGCCACCGGCCAGGTGGCTGTGATTGCCGGTTTCCAGGGATTGGCACCTGATGGCCGTATCTCGACTCTGGGGCGCGGCGGGTCCGACACCTCGGCGGTGGCGCTGGCGGCGGCGCTGAATGCTGATCGCTGTGATATCTACACCGATGTCGACGGTGTCTACACCACCGATCCGCGGATTGCGCCACGGGCGCAGAAGCTGGATCAGATCACCTTCGAGGAGATGCTTGAGATGGCATCACTTGGCGCGAAGGTTTTGCAGACACGGTCCGTCGCCATGGCCATGCGCCATAATGTCAATCTGCAGGTGCGTTCGAGCTTTACCGACGCGCCGGGAACGCTTGTCGTCAACGAGGATGCAATCGTGGAACAGGAAAAAATCAGCGGTATCGCCTACAGCCCGGACGAGGCCAAGGTCACCATCCAGGGCCTGCCCGACAGGCCGGGAATTGCGGCGGCGATCTTTGGCACGCTGGCCGATAATCATATCAATGTGGACATGATCGTGCAGACGGCGGCAAGCGAGGGGCAGAAAACCGATATCACCTTCTCCCTCGGGCGCGGCGATCTTGGCAAAGCATTGGAAATCATCGAGGCAAGCCGCGAGTCACTGGGCTTTGACGGGGTCGACCCGCAGGATGACGTCACCAAGATTTCGGTTGTCGGCATGGCCATGCGATCACAGCCAGGGGTGGCGCGGACAATGTTCGAGACACTTGCCGAGCGCGGCATCAATATCGAGGTCATCTCGACCTCCGAAATCAAGATTTCGGTGCTTATCGCGGCCGAATATACCGAACTCGCGGTGCGCAGTCTTCACACCGCCTTCGGGCTCGATGCCGACGATTGACCTGCAACCATCCCGCCAGCGAGCCCGCAAGCTGGGATTTTGCCGGGTTTTTGCTTTCATTGTCTGCCGTATTTCCTGGAATTAACCTTGAATTGAGCCTTTGAAAAGGTTGCAATTCTGGCGATCTACGCTAAGGTTATCCACAGGTTTAAAGTGATTCCGCGTGGGCTGCTATGGACTATGAGGCGCGCGATGAAAGCGTTATGCAGGACAGTTTCGGTCAGATCGGAGCTGCACTTAGCGATGCGCGACTTGCAAAAGGCATGCAGATCAGTGAGTTATCGCAACTCCTGCGGATCTCCAAACAATATCTGAAAAGTATCGAAGCTGGCGATTTCGACTCGCTGCCGGGCCCCACATATGCGGCAGGGTATCTGCGAAGCTTTGCGCAGGAGGTGGGCCTTGACGCGGTCGAACTGACCCAGCGTTACCGCACGCTTGTTGGTGAGGTCGAAAAAGGCCCAACCTACAGCTTCCCTGTCGACACCCAGCGCCCACAGCGGTCCGGGGCGATGCTGGCCTCAATCATCGTCATCTTTACGGTGGCCGGATATGGCGGCTGGTATGCTCTTGGTAAGCCGGATGTGCTGACTGGCCTGATAGGCGAGTCCGAACCGGAAACGGTGGCGCTGCCGCAAATTGAATCAACGGTGACCGAGCCTGACGACATGGCCAAGACCGATGTCGAACCGGTTGACCTCGCCGCGGTGGACCTTCCCGCCGCCAATTCGGCAGGTCTGTCCGACACTGCGGATGAGGCGGTGACGAATGTCGCCGCAGCGCCGGCCGAAACAGCTGCACCGCTTGCGACGCCTGCCGATATGGTTGGCGAGACGGTGGAGGTGGTGGTGCCGCCGGTTCTGGAAATGGCACCGGAAACCGACCTTGCGGCGGCACCGGCAGCTGCGACAGGCAGCGCCGCGATGCCCGTAAGCGGAACGCCTGTAAGTGGGACGACTGTAAGTGGGACGCCTGTAAGTGGGACGACTGTAAGCGGGACTTCTGCTGAGGCCATGCCGGTGATTGACACACTTGCCGGCAGCACACCGTCTGCCACCACACCACCGGCCGCCACACCTGACGCCACCACGCCTGCCGTGACCATGGCCACAACCGGCGGCGCGACTGATCCTGGCGCTGTTGATGGTGCCATCGATGGATTGCTGAAAACCCCGCCGGCGGATGCGGCACCGGATGACCGGATGGCCGCCGCCTCTGGCACTCCCGACACCCCCGCCACCCCCGCCACCATGGATATCGTGGATACCGTTGATACCATGACCAGTTCGATCTCAAGCCAGATCGGGACTGGCGTCGCCTTCGCCCGCCAGCGTGTGCCGGATATGGAAGTTACGCTTCGTGCCACCGGCGCCAGCTGGGTCGAGATCATCCGTAATGACGGCGAGGAAGTGATGGCAAAGCTGATGCGGGCTGGCGAGACCTATATGGTGGATAGCCGTGACCGCCTGTATCTCAGCACCGGCAATGCAGGCGGTCTTGAACTGGTGTTCAATGACGGCACGGTGCGGTCGGTTGGTGATTCGGGTGAAATCCTGCGCGACCTGCTTCTTGACGCCACCAAGCTTCGCAACCAATTCTAGGGCAACGCAGCGCGAAGGGCAGGCTGGTTTCCGCGTGCAGTAAAGCGTAACGTCCCGTTCAGCCTGACCAAGAGGAGTGCGCCGGCCGTGGCCAACGCCTACCGAGCCTACAGAACCATTGAACGTCGCCAGTGCCGCCAGATCATGGTCGGTACCGTACCGGTTGGCGGGGATGCGCCAATTTCGGTGCAGACCATGACCAACACGCCGACGACGGATGTCAGCGCGACGCTGGCGCAGATCAACGCCGCCGCCGAGGCCGGTGCCGACATTGTCCGCGTGTCATGCCCCGATCAGGACAGCACCGCGGCGCTTCGCGAGATCTGCGCGGCAAGCCCGGTGCCAATTGTCGCCGATATTCATTTCCATTATCGCCGGGCCATTGAGGCCGCCGCCGCCGGCGCCGCCTGTCTGCGGATCAATCCCGGCAATATTGGCCGCGCCGACCGTGTCCGCGAAGTGATCAGCGCGGCGCGCGACCATGGATGTTCGATGCGGATCGGCGTCAATGCCGGCTCGCTGGAAAAGCATCTTCTGGAAAAATATGCCGAACCCTGTCCCGAGGCGCTGGTGGAATCGGCGCTGGAACATGCGCGCATCCTGCAGGACAACGACTTCCATGAATTCAAGATTTCGGTGAAGGCGTCCGACGTGTTTCTGGCCGTCGCCGCCTATCAGCAGCTTGCCGATGCCATTGACTGTCCGCTTCATATCGGCATCACCGAGGCTGGTGGTCTGCGCGCTGGCACGGTCAAATCGGCGATCGGGCTTGGCGGGCTGCTATGGGCCGGCATCGGCGACACGGTGCGGGTTTCGCTGTCGGCCGACCCGGCCGAAGAGGTGCGGGTCGCCTATGAGATGTTGAAATCGCTGGGGCTGCGGCGGCGCGGCGTGACGGTGATTTCATGCCCATCATGCGCGCGCCAGCAATTCGATGTGATCAGCACCGTGCAGACAATCGAGGAACGGCTCGAACATATCGAGATTCCGATGACGGTGTCGATCATCGGCTGCGTCGTCAACGGCCCGGGCGAGGCCCGCGAGACCGATATCGGTCTGACGGGTGGCGGTCGCGGCACGCATCAGATCTATGTGTCCGGCATGGCCGATCACAGGTTGACGAATGGTGACATCGTCGAGCATGTTGTCGACCTTGTCGAGGCCCGCGCCGCCGCCATCAGATCGGGCGAAATCGAAGCCTAGCCTCCGGCAGGGCCCACTCATTCCGTTGCAGGATCATGCCAAGGACACGCTGAAAATGTCTCGTTTGCAACCAGCCAGGGGCACCTCGGACCTGCTTCCCGAGGCGATGGCCGCGCACCGCCGGGTCATCGACACCGCCCGCGACGCATCATCCCTGTACGGCTTTCAGGAAATGGCAACGCCGATCTTCGAGTTTGCCGAAGTGTTCTCGCGGCCGCTTGGCGACAGCAGCGATGTCGTGACCAAGGAGACCTATAATTTCACCGACCGTGGCGGTGAGACGCTGACGCTGCGGCCGGAGAATACCGCCGGCGTCGTGCGGGCGATGATCTCGAACGGACTGACGCAGAGCCTGCCGCTGAAATTCTTCTATGCTGGCCCGATGTTCCGCTATGAACGGCCGCAGAAGGGGCGCATGCGGCAGTTCCACCAGATCGGGATCGAATATCTGGGACCGCGTGACGGGCTTGCCGATGCCGAGATCATCGGCTGCGGGGCGCGGGTTCTTGACGGGCTTGGCGTGCTGGGGCGCTGCACATTGCATCTCAATTCGCTTGGCGACACCGAAAGCCGGCAGGCCTATCGCACGGCCTTGCTGGCCTTTCTTGAAGCGCATGCCGGTGATCTGTCTGCGGACAGCCAGACCCGCCTGCAGACAAACCCGCTTCGAATCCTCGATTCCAAGGACAAGGGTGACCGCGCCATCCTGGCCGCGGCGCCGCGGCTTGACGAATATCTGAATGATAGCTCGAAGGCGCATTTCGCGGCTGTGACGGCGTCGCTGGACAAGGCCGGGATTGCCTGGCGGTTTGATCCGCTGCTGGTTCGCGGGCTTGATTACTATTGCCACACGGCGTTCGAGTTCATCACCGATGACCTTGGCGCCCAGGGGACGGTTCTTGGCGGGGGGCGTTATGACGGGCTGTCGGAGATGCTTGGTGGTCCGCCGGTTCCCGGGGTTGGATGGGCCGCCGGCGTAGAACGGCTCGCCATGCTTGCCGGGGCCGACGCGCCAGCCGCGCCACCTGTCGCCGTGATGCCGATGGATGACGATGCCGGCGTGGCGGCCTATGCCGTTGCCGAGACGCTTCGCAATGCCGGCATCGCGGTTGATGTCCCGACTGGCGGCGCCATCGGCAAGCGCCTGAAGAAGGCCGACAGGGCCGGTGTCAGGATGGCGGTCATTCTTGGCAGTGACGAGGTTGCTGGCGGCACGGCGCAGCTTCGCGATCTGAAAGCCGGGACGCAGGATGAGGTGGCGCAGGCCGACCTGCCATCGCGTCTCGCCAGCGCGTTGGCAAAACGCACCGACGAGGCCGGCGGATGAGCCTCGATCAGAGTATGGACCGGGTGATGGCGCGCCGGACCGAGGTCGAGGCGCGGCTGTCGGAATCCGCCAGCCTGGCGCCGGATGAGCTTGCCGGCCTGTCACGTGAACTTTCCGAGCTGCGCCCGGTCTGCGAGCAGATTGAACTTGTCCGCCGTCTGGAGGCGGACCGGGAGGCCGCCTCGCAGATGATCGACGAGGCCGATGGCGATGCCGAGATCATGGAGATGGCGCGCGCCGAGATCGAGGAGGTCGAATCCCGTCTTCCCGACGAGATGAAGGCCCTGCAGCTATTGTTGCTGCCGCGCGACAGGGATGATTCGCGCAACGCCATCCTCGAGGTGCGGGCCGGCACCGGCGGTGACGAGGCGGCGCTGTTCGCCTCCGACCTGTTCGGCATGTATCAGCGTTTCGCGGCCAAGCATGGCTGGCGGTTCGAGGTCATGGAAGTGTCCGAGACCGGTATTGGCGGCTATAAGGAAGCCACGGCCAACATCGCCGGGAGCGATGTGTTCGCGCGGCTGAAGTTCGAGTCGGGCGTGCACCGCGTGCAGCGCGTCCCGGAAACCGAGGCTGGTGGGCGCATCCACACTTCGGCGGCAACGGTGGCGGTGCTTCCCGAGGCCGAGGATGTCGATATCGACGTTCAGGAAAGCGACCTCCGGATTGATGTGTTCCGTGCCTCGGGCCCGGGCGGGCAGTCTGTCAACACCACCGACTCGGCGGTCCGGATCACCCACATGCCGACCGGTATCGTCGTCAGCCAGCAGGATGAGAAGTCACAGCACAAGAACCGCGCCAAGGCGATGAAGATCCTGCGCGCCAGGCTGTATGACGCCGAGCGGGCGCGCCTGCAGGCCGAACGCGCCGCCTCACGCAAGGGGCAGGTCGGGTCCGGCGACCGCTCGGAACGCATTCGCACCTATAATTTCCCGCAAGGGCGGGTAACCGACCATCGGATCAACCTGACGCTCTACAAGCTCGACAAGGTGATTGCCGGCGAGGCGCTCGACGAGGTGGTCGAGGCGCTTGTCGCCGAGGATCAGGCGCAGCGTCTTGCCGAGGGCGGTGAATGAGCCTGCCGCCGGCAGTCCCCTCCCACCCTGAGGCACGCAGCGTCCTGGTGCCGGCGCAGCGGCGGCTCCGCGACGCCGGCATTGACAGCGCGGCGCTGGATGCGCGGCTTCTTCTTGGCCTCGTCCTTGGCCGTGACGATGCGGTGCTGCCGCATGAGACGCTTGTCGACTGGACAGCGGAGCAGGAAGGCGCCTTCACCACCGTCATCCAGCGGCGAATTGCCGGCGAGCCGGTCAGCAGGATCCGCGGATGGCGGGAATTCTGGTCGCTCAGGCTGGAATTGTCCCCCGAAACACTTGACCCGCGCCCCGATTCCGAAACCATTGTCACCGCGGCATTGTCCTGGGCGCATGAACGCCGCGATGCACCGCTGCGTCTTCTTGATCTTGGCAGCGGGTCCGGCGCGCTGCTTCTGGCCTGCCTGTCGGCGCTGCCACAGGCCAGCGGCGTCGGGATCGACATCAGCGCCGGCGCCGTCAGGACGGCCACCGCCAATGCCGCGCGGCTTGATCTTGATGGGCGCGCCAGCTTTATTGAAGGGGATTTTGCCGACCCGGATGCGGGTGGAGGAAGATTTGATCTGATTCTGTGCAACCCGCCCTATATCCCGCAGGCCGAGATTGACGGTCTGGCGCGTGAGGTGGCGGCGTTCGACCCACGTCTTGCGCTTGATGGCGGGGATGACGGGCTGGTCAGCTGGCGGCGTCTGTTGCCGCGGGTGGCGCGCGGCCTGGCGCCCCGTGGCCGTGCCTTTGTCGAGATCGGCGCCGGCCAGCAGGCAGCGGTCACCGATCTTGCCATTGCGGCCGGCCTGCGGCCCGCCGGTGACGCCGCCGATATCCGGGGTATTGTCAGATGTCTGGTCTTCACGGTGGCCGGGTAAGGGTGCGGTTGCTGGCGGATAATTCACGATGGCGCATATTTTAACTTGATATGGCAGGCGTCTGGTGGCTATTGTTCCAGCGTTGATGGCGGCGCCGGGTGCGCCGCGAACGAACCTCCGAATATGGCGGTAACGTCTGGCAAGCCGATCAGGGCCTCGGATGAGGCGTGAACCGCTTGCCGCAACAGTTGCAATAACCGGTAAACAGGTCGATGAGACAACCTCAGAATGCAAAGCGTGGCCGCGGACGTGGCCGCCGGGGCAACGGTAACGCCCAACCAAATGTGCCGAACAGGAATACCTCATATGAGTCCAACGGGCCGGATGTGAAGCTGCGCGGCAATGCACAGCAGCTTCACGAGAAATATGTGGCGCTGGCGCATGACGCCGCCGCCGCGGGTGAGCGGATCACCGCCGAGGCCTATACGCAGTTTGCGGATCACTATTACCGTCTGCACCAGGCGGCGATTGACGCTGCCGAGGAACGCAAGGCACAGCATGCCGATCGCCAGCCGCGCTCCGGCGCGCCGCAGCCGGTGATCGACGAGCAGCCCGCCGTCGAGGAAAAGCCGGCGGATGATGGTGCCGAAAATGGCGCTGAAAGTGGTGACGCCAATGGTGATGCCAAGGCGGCCGGCGGTGCCGAGGTGGTTGATCTGACACCGGCACAGCTTGCCGAAAAGGTTCAGGAAGACCAGGATCCGGCCTCTGCGTGAGGCCGGTGACAGTTGCTGGGACAGCCGGGCCTAATCCAGACGTTGCAGCCTGTCACCCGGCGTGACAGTGCCGCCTTCAGTGATTTCCGCGAATATACCTAGATCGGTATGGCCGAATGACGTCTCCATGCGCGGCAGCAGGTGCGGGCCACGCACGCCGTCCGTTGGATCGACATCGATGGCGGCGCAGCGGCCAACCGGTTCCACCACCTGAAGCACCGCATCGCCAAGGGCGATCCTGTGGCCAATCAGATCGGCCTCTTCAAAAGGTGTCTCGGTTTCCAGCATGATGTTCAGCCGATAGCGGCGGGCGTCTTGACGATGGCCCATCACCTTTGCGACATGCGCGACCGAGGCAGTGCCGCCAAGGCTGATCCATGGCGCCTTTGTATCAGTGTAAGCGCCCTTGTCGATTCGCATCAGCCGCGGCGACCCGGCAAGCGACTCGCCAAGAAGATCAGCGAAGAATCCGGTGATGGCGGCAGCGCCGTCGGCGCTGTCCATATCGGCGGTGAGCCGTTCGACCCCGGCATGGGAAATCGTCATCACCGAGCCGTCAAAGTGATAGTCAAGCGCGGCAAGCTGTTCATGCGACATCAGCTGTAGGAAAGCTGCCTTTTTCTGCCAGTCACCGTCCGGCATGTCAGCGAAACGCGGATGGCCGGTCGTGATGGCGAATTGCCGGTCGCCCGGGAAATGCTGCCCGGCGACAAGCCAGGCGCTGTCCAGCCGCACGCCGCCAAGCCCCTTCACGGGAAACTGCCAGAGCTCGTCAATGATCATGGTGGTCAGGGAATATGTTGCCGGGGAACATGTCGCTGGGGATCATGTCATCAGGGCGCAAATGGTGCGCCGCCTTCGGACGGCAGCAGCTCCATCGCGGCAAAGCGCATATTGCCGGTGGCCAGCATTTCGGCTTCGACAAGTTCGACCTTGGAATGGAAATTGCCCAGAAGTTCGGCCGGGATACGTTCACCTGTCGGCAGGCTGACCGTCAGTGGGTTCACCTTGCGGTTATTGACCAGGATTTCATAATGCAGATGCGGCCCGGTCGAGCGCCCGGTTGATCCGACATAGCCGATCACCTGGCCCTGTTCTATGCGGGCGCCGGGCCTGATGCCGCGGGCGATCCGCGACATGTGGGCATAGGCGGTGTCATAGGTGCTGTTATGGCGGATGCGGATATAGCGGCCATAGGAGCCGTACCAGCCTGCCTCGGTGATCACACCGCTGCCGGCGGCAATGATCGGGGTGCCGGTCGGGGCGGCAAAATCAACCCCGCGATGCATCGAGTTATAGCCGCTGATGGGGTGTCGGCGCATACCAAAGGAGGATGACAGCCGCGCACCCGAGATCGGTGTGCGAATCAGTGTTCGCGCCGCCGAGTTGCCCTTGCGGTCATACCAGCCGACGCGTGTCCCGTCATGGTCATAGCGGTAAAAGCCAAGCTGCTTGCCCGACAGCATGAGCCCGGCGTAATGCAACTCGGTGCCAATGACATCGCCGGTGATCTGGTCGATCTGCTGTTCATAGAGAAGCTCGAACGCATCGCCGCGGCGAATCTCGCGCTGGAAATCGACCGAGAACCCCATCACCCGGATATATTCGGCGAGTGCCGGGTCGGGAATGTCGTTGGCGCTGGCGGCGCGGTAGATCGAATCATCAATGACGCCCTGCGCATAGGCAAGGTAGCGCTCAAGAGGCCGAATCGCGGTAAAGGCAAGCCAGCCTTCCTCCGGGTCGCGGATTGCGAAGACATCGCGTCCGTTCCGCGCCGTGAAGGCGAAGGCATCACGCGCCGCGCGAATTTCCAGTCCGACTGGCAGCGAACGCAGGCTGGCGCGCCCGATCACAGCATCAATTGCGGCCGCTGCGTCGGCGCGTTCATACCCGGCCCGGCGCAGCAATGTCGCCAGACCCTCGCCCGATTTCAGGCGATAGGTTGCCTCATCGCTTGTCAGCTTGCCGGTCTGCTGCAGGAACATCTCGGTCACGGTACGGGTGGCGCGCGGCAGAATTGTTGCCAGATCAGGTCGTGGAAGGGGAATTTCGATATTCACAGGTTCCGCTGGATACATCAAAGCCGGATCGGGCTTTGGCAGCGGCAGAGGCATGCCGTCACTGTGCAGCGGCTGCATCGCCGCGCCGTTCGCAACGGCCGGCAATAGCGCCGACCCAAGAATCACCAAACGCGCCAAACTGCGAATCATATTAACGGTCCTGTAGTCCTGTTGCTCACTGTGCCGGCCCGGCCGTCTGTTCGGGTGCCAGCCCCGAGATGCGCCTCATAATTCAGGAACTAACGGATTTGGTCAATAGAGCTGGTAAGAATTTCGAAATGATTCAGAAATTTGCACCGGGACGTTAGAGTGCCGTCTCGACCATTTGCTTGCTCATTCAGCCTATTCAGAAGGGGCAAGATGAGGAAAACGGGCCTCAGCAACGTAAAATGACTCACGGCGGGGCTCTTACATATGCTAAGTTTTCAGGGCTTTTTGGATGGGACGCTAATACAGATTTATGGCGGTTTTCCTGACCCCGGACAGATGTCCGGGCCTGGTAATTGCCAGCATGATCCGGGTCTATGAAAAAAAAGTGATGAAAGCGCATTTTAGGGCTGGACAGGGTGAATGGTCCGGCATATAAACCGCGCTCGTTGCCCAACCGGGCAGCACTTACCAACAATCAGCGCGTGTCGCAGACTGCTGGTCGCTATTTGAAATCGTGAGATCATTTGGAAGAGATTCGCGGGTGGCGGTTCGTGTGAACGTATCGTCCTTTGTAAACAACAAAGTCAGCCCGATGAATCTTGAACGCTTACTTCAATGTGAAGTAGATGAACATGGATTAAATTGGGCGGGCTAAGTTCACGGAGCAATCCGTTGAACCAGTCTAACCTAAGAGTTTGATCCTGGCTCAGAACGAACGCTGGCGGCATGCCTAACACATGCAAGTCGAACGCTATCTTTGATAGAGTGGCGCACGGGTGAGTAACGCGTGGGAACCTGCCTTTCTCTGCGGGACAACGGTTGGAAACGGCCGCTAATACCGCATACGCCCTACGGGGGAAAGGTCAGCCGGAGAAAGAGGGGCCCGCGTTTGATTAGCTTGTTGGTGGGGTAATGGCCTACCAAGGCGACGATCAATAGCTGGTCTGAGAGGATGATCAGCCACACTGGGACTGAGACACGGCCCAGACTCCTACGGGAGGCAGCAGTGGGGAATATTGGAC
>SHBC01000011.1 GCA_004213025.1 SAR116 cluster bacterium | reverse complement strand
GCGCCAACGCCATCGACAGCGCCGACCTGCGGGACCCGCAGGAAGATGAGGCGCGGGTCCAGAAGCCTGAACTTCTCGTACTGGTTGGTGTCTGCACGCATCTTGGATGCGTGCCGCTCGGCCAGAAGACCGGCGAGGTCAAGGGTGAGTATGATGGCTGGTTCTGCCCGTGCCATGGCTCGCACTACGATACCTCGGGCCGCATTCGCAAGGGGCCGGCGCCTACCAATCTTGAGGTGCCACCCTACACCTTCCTTTCCGACGCCGTAATCCGGATCGGCTGATCCGTCTTTTCCGCTGGAGGCTATAGGTTCCATGTCTGCTGAAAAATTCGCAAATCCCGTCGTAAGATGGATCGACCATCGTCTTCCCATCTTCTCGATGCTGGACCATGAAAAATATGAATACCCGGTGCCGAAGAACCTGAACTATTTCTGGAATTTCGGTGTCCTTGCCGGTCTGGCGCTGGTGATCATGATCGTCACCGGCATTGTCCTGGCGATGAACTACACCGCGCATGTCGACCATGCGTTCAGCTCGGTCGAGCGCATCATGCGTGATGTCAATCATGGCTGGCTGATCCGCTACATCCATATGAACGCGGCAAGCTTCTTCTTCATTGTCGTCTACATCCACATCTTCCGCGGGTTGTATTACGGCTCCTACAAGGCGCCGCGCGAATTGCTGTGGATGCTTGGCGTTGTGATCTTCCTGCTGATGATGGCGACCGCCTTCATGGGTTATGTCCTTCCCTGGGGCCAGATGAGCTTCTGGGGCGCCACGGTGATCACCAACCTGTTCTCGGCCATCCCGCTGGTTGGCGAGAGCATCGTGACCTTCCTGTGGGGCGGCTTCTCGGTCGATAACCCGACACTGAACCGCTTCTTCTCGCTGCATTATCTGATGCCGTTTGTGATCGCCGGTGTGGTGGTGCTGCATATCATTGCGTTGCACCGCTTCGGGTCGAACAACCCGATCGGCATCGACGCCAAGGGGCCGCAGGATACGATTTCCTTCCACCCCTATTACACGATCAAGGATATGGTCGGGATCGCGATGTTCCTGCTGTTGCTGGCCGTGGCGGTGTTCTTCTTCCCGAATGCCATGGGTCACCCGGACAATTATATCCCGGCGAACCCGATGCAGACGCCGGCGCATATCGTGCCTGAATGGTATTTCCTGCCATTCTACGCGATCCTGCGTGCGGTGCCGGACAAGCTTGGCGGTGTGTTGCTGATGTTCGCGGCCATCTTCGTGCTGTTCATCCTGCCATGGCTTGACCGCTCGCCGGTCCGCTCGGCACGGTTCCGCCCGGTATTCCGGATCTTCTTCTGGATGCTGTTCATCGACTGCATCGCCCTTGGCTATCTTGGCGGCAAGCCGGCGGAAGGTGTCTATGTCGTGGCGTCGCGGGTTGCGACAGCCTGGTACTTCCTGCATTTCCTGGTGATCCTGCCGATGCTCAGCGTCTTTGAAACAACAAAGCCGCTGCCGAAATCGATCTCCGAGCCGGTGCTGGCAACAGCGAGGGGAGCTGCCTGATGCGCAAGTTTCTGATTGCATCCTTGACGGTGCTGGCGGCCTTTGCCGGGCTTGCCGGCCCGGCCCAGGCAGCTGGTGGCGGCGATGTAAAGCTCGTCTCTGGCGAGTGGAGCTTTGCCGGCCCGTTCGGCTATTTCGACAAGGGCGCGATGCAGCGTGGCTTTCAGGTCTATCGCGAGGTATGCGCTGGCTGCCACGGGGTTGAGTATCTGGCATTCCGCAACCTTGCCGACCTTGGCTACAATGCCGCCGAGATCAAGGCGATTGCCGCTGAATACGAAGTGATGGACGGTCCCGACGATGAGGGTGAGATGTTCATGCGTCCGGCGCGTCCGGCCGACCTGATCCCGAACCCCTATCGCAATGACAATGAGGCCCGCGCCAGCAATAACGGCGCGCTGCCGCCTGACCTGTCGCTGATTACCAAGGCACGGGCGAATGGTGCCGATTATCTCTACAGCCTGCTTCTTGGTTATGAGGATGCGCCGGCCAGCACCGAGGTTCCTGACGGCATGTATTACAACAACGCCTATTCAGGGCATCTGATTGCGATGCCGCAGCCGATCTATGGCGATGATGTCGAATATGCCGATGGCGCGCCGACAACGCCCGAGGGGCTTGCCGCGGACGTGACCCACTTCCTGATGTGGGCTGCCGAGCCGAAGATGGAGGCGCGCAAGCGGATCGGCGTTGCCGCCGTCTTCTTCCTCTCGATCTTCCTGGTCATGTCCTATATGGCCAAGCGCCGCGTCTGGGCCGACCTTCACTAGGGGCCGGAACATCGTGAAATTGAAAACCCCCGGTCGCCGGCCGGGGGTTTTTCATATCTGGCATTTGATCATGTCATCTGAAATCCGACATCAGAAGACGGATCGAGTCATCGACATTTTTTCTGAACGGTCATGGCCTCGTTCATCAGGGTGTTGGTCAGGCAGACGGCTACGATGATGAGGATCCCGGTGATCTTTGGCAGGTCCAGATACTCGCCAAAGAAAAAAATGCCGATCAGCGCTCCGCTGGCAATTTCGAGATAGCTTGCGGGTGCCAGTTTTACCGCCGGTGCCATTTGTGCTGCCTTGATCATGGCAAAGGAGGAAATCATTCCAACGGTCCCAGCGAGAAGTGGTGGCATAAGGAATGTGATCGGGTCCAGAACCACCGGCGGGATCGACTCACCGCGAATGAAAATGCCGACAAGATAGATGCCAAGCACCGAGAGGCTGGCAGTGGCACCGTCCTGACAAACAAGTTGCAGCGGTGATTCCTGTGCGCCGAGCTTGCGCGTTATAATGACATACAAGCCGCCAAAGGCACCGGACAGCAGCGGCAGAAGATTGACACCAAATCCTGTTCCGGATGCATCCGGTTGCGCAACAAGCAGGACACCCGCCATGGCGCACGCCACAAGGATCAAATGTCGCCGATAGATCGGTTCATTGAGGATGATCCTGCCAAATCCGATGCAAAACAGGCCTTGCAGGGTAAACAGTGTTACCGCCGTTGACAGCGGCACAAAGCGCAGGCTGAAAAAGAAGGTTGCCAGCGAGCATGTCAATGTCAGGGACCGCAGGAGATGCAGTTTCGTCATGCCGGCAAAGGGGTTTGCCCGGGACGGGTGTCTTGTCAGATGCAGGCCGCAGAAACCGATTGTCATCTGCACGAAGAAATAGAGGCTGATGGCGAGTAGCGCGGGAACGGTCGGGTCCTGCGCTTTCAGAAAGCTGTCCTTGATCGGAAAGAAGACCGCGGCAACCGACATGTAGAGAATACCGATTCGGTGATGCCCAGCGTCTTGGGAATGGTGGTTCATGCCGAACCATAGGTCCGATTAACCTGAAGGCTAACCCGAATTTACCCACACATCTCATCAAGAAAGGCCAGGGTGCGTGTCCATGCGAGTGCCGCCGCATCCGCGTCATACTGGCCGCGGGCGTCGCAGTTGAAGCCATGGTCGGCCTCATAGATATGCGTCACCACGGATGGGTCGGTATCGGCCTGCGCCTTGATGAAGGTGTTGACGCCGTCCATCGGGATGGTCTTGTCGCGGGTGCCGAAATGCGCCAGCACCGGGCAGTGCGATACCAGACCGGCTTTCGAGGGCAACTCACCCCCATAATATGAAGCGGCGCCGGCAAGACCCGTCAGGCTTGTCGCGGCGCGCCAGGCAAGCGAGCCGCCCCAGCAGAAGCCGACAACCACCACAGGCCCGGCCGCGGCGGCGGCGGTGATCGCCGCCGATACATCGAAAATGGCGTCATCATCGACAGCGGCCCGTAACGCCAGACCGCGGTCACGCCCTTGTGCGTCATAGGCAAGTTCGATGCCGCGCTCGGCCCGGTCGAACAGCGCCGGCGCCACAGCATAATAGCCTGCCTCGGCAAAGCGGCGCGGCAGGTCGCGGATATGATCATTGAGTCCAAAGATTTCCTGCAGCACGACCACGCCGCCGCGTGCCGTTTCGCTGTCACCGGCAACGGCCGCATCAAGAGTATGGCCGTCCTCGGCGGTCAGTTTCCTCATCTGCGTCATTTTGACACCTCTGTGGGCTTTTTTTTGTTATTACACATTGAAACGGAAATGGAAAACATCTCCGTCGCTCACTTTGTAATCAGCGCCCTCAATGCGCAGTTTTCCGGCGTCGCGCGCCGCGGATTCGCCCCCACAGGCAACATAATCATCGAATGACACCGTTTCCGCGCGGATAAAGCCGCGCTGGAAGTCGGTATGGATCGCACCGGCGGCCTCGGGCGCTGTTGCGCCTGCGGCAACCGTCCAGGCCCGCGCCTCCTTTGGGCCGGCGGTAAAGAATGTCAGCAGGTCCAGCAGCCCATAGCCGGCCCGGATAAGACGGGCCAGTCCGGCCTCCTCCAGCCCCAGCTCGGCAAGGAACATTGCCTTGTCATCACCATCAAGCTGCGTGATCTCGGCCTCGATTGCGGCCGAGACAACGACATGTGCAGCGCCTTCGGCTTCGGCATGCGCGGCGACGGCGGCTGAGTGCGCGTTGCCTGTGGCGGCCTCTGCCTCGGCGACATTGCAGACATAAAGGACCGGCTTTGATGTCAGCAGCTGCAGCTGCGGCAGTCGTTTTTCCTCATCCTGCGTCAGTCCGCTGGCCCGCCTGACCGGCACACCGTCGGCAAGCTGTGGCAGCAGTTTTTCCATCAGTGCCAGATCGCGCTTTGCCTCGGCATCGCCGCCACGGGTCTTTTTCACCAGCGCCGTCATCCGGCGTTCCAGCGAATCAATATCGGCCAGCATCAATTCGGTCTCGACCGTGTCGGCATCGCGAAGCGGGTCTACCGTACCGTCGACATGCGTGATGTCGGTATCCTCGAAACAGCGCAGCACATGCGCGATGGCATCCACCTCGCGGATATTGCCAAGGAACTGGTTGCCAAGACCCTCGCCCTTCGAGGCGCCGCGTACCAGCCCGGCGATGTCAACGAACTCCAGCTGTGTCGGGATCACCGAGGCCGAGCTGGCGAGCCGTGCCAGCTCGTCAAGCCGCGGGTCCGGCACGGCGACACGGCCGGTATTCGGCTCGATGGTGCAGAAGGGATAGTTGGCGGCCTCGGCCGCGGCGGTTTCGGTCAACGCGTTGAACAGAGTTGACTTGCCAACATTCGGCAGACCGACAATTCCGCAATTGAATCCCATCAGACTGTCTCCTCGCTGCCGTCTTTATCCTGTGTGTCCGGTTTTGGTGCTGGCGCCAGATGGGCAACGCGGCTCATGAATCCGCCTTCATCATGCGCCGCCAGACGGTCGACCTCGCTGGCGATGGCATCAAGAAGGCGGGTCAGCCAGCCATCGCGTTCAGCGTCCATGAAATCCATCAACACCCATTTCCGGATATCGATCTGCGATCCCGGGATCACCTGTTCCGGCCGGCCGACGCCAATCCGTACGCGCCAGTAATCCTGGCCAAGGTGGCGGTCGATATCGCGGATACCGTTATGTCCGCCATGACCGCCGCCGCATTTAACCCTGATCCGGCCGGCGGCAAGGTCGATCTCGTCATAGAAGACAAAGATATCGGACGGGGGAATCTTGTAGAATCTGGCGATGTCGGCGACCGGCCCGCCGGACCGGTTCATGAAGGATTGCGGTTTGACCGCCATCACCTTCTCGGTGCCGATCCGCCCTTCGGCGATCAGGTTCGCGCCCTTTGTCTTCCAGCCGGAAAACCCATGCCGCGCGGCAATGGCATCGGCGGTCATGAAACCGACATTATGCCGGTTGCCGACGTAGTCCGAACCGGGATTGCCTAGGCCTGCGAACAGCAGCATCTTTTGCTCGATTGCTGAAAAGCGAGGACCGGACGTCGCCGCCCGGTCCGTTCCGTATATGGCGCGGGAGGCTTATTCCTCTTCGGAATCGCCGGCCTCTTCCGCACCCTCTTCGGTGTCTTCATCCTCGTTCTTCACGCCGCCGCCAGGCGATGCCAGTGTGGCAACGGTGAAGTCACGATCAGTGATCGTCGGTGTGACACCGTCAGGAAGCGTGATGGCGCTGATATGGATCGAATCACCGATTTTCACACCCTCGAGATCGATGGTGATCTTCTCGGGGATCGCGGTGGCCGGGCAGTTCAGCTCAACCTCATACCGGACAACGTTCAGAACGCCGCCGACCTTGATGCCGGGGCACTTGTCCTCATTGATGAAGTCGACCGCAACCGCAACCGCCACAGTGGCGCTCTGCGATACGCGGAGGAAATCCATATGCATGATGCCGTCGGAGACCGGGTGGAACTGAATGTCGCGTGTCAGCACGGTCGACTTCGTTCCGGCGACATCGATCTCCAGCAGACGGCCATAAATGCCGGGCTGGTGAACGATCTTGGTAACTTCGCGGGAATTCATGGTGATTCCCACAGGGTCCTTCTTGTCGCCATAGATGACGGCAGGGACGAGGCCTGCGCGGCGTGCCGCACGGGCGGACCCCTTACCGACCCGTTCGCGCTCGGAAGCGCTGATGGTTGTGATATCGGACATTGTACTTGCTCCTTGCTCTACAATGCGCCACGCCTCCAGGGGTGCGCAGCAGCGCGTGGTATAGGCCCATGGGGCCTAAAACTCAAGCGAAAAGCGGGGGTTTGCGGCGGCCACTGGATCAGAACAGTGTTGATACCGACCGTTCTTCATTGATCCGCTGGATGGCCTCGCCAAGCAGCGGTGCCACCGACAGGTGACGCACGTTGCGGGCCACCCTCACAGCCTCGGTTGCCGGGATCGAATCGGTCGTCACCAGCGAGTTGAGAGGCGAGGCGGCAACGCGGCTGACAGCACCGCCCGACAGCACGCCGTGCGTTACATAGGCATCAACGCTGAGCGCGCCGGAATCGATCAGCGCGGCGGCGGCATTGCACAGGGTGCCGCCGGAATCGACGATGTCATCGACCATGATGCAGTGCCGGTCCTTCACATCACCGATGATGTTCATGACCTCGGACACGCCTGCCTTCGGGCGGCGCTTGTCGATGATGGCAAGGTCGGCGTCCAGACGGCTGGCAAGTGACCGCGCGCGCACGACACCGCCGACATCGGGCGAGACGATCATCACCTGGCCATTGTCATAGCGCGAACGGATGTCCTCGATGAACACCGGCGCGGCGAACAGATTGTCCGTCGGAATGTCGAAGAAACCCTGAATCTGACCAGCGTGAAGGTCGATGGTCAGCACCCGGTCGGCGCCGGCCGAGGTGATCAGGTTGGCAAGAAGCTTTGCCGAGATCGGTGTGCGTGGACCGGATTTGCGATCCTGCCTGGCATAACCGTAATAGGGAAGCACCGCCGTCACACGGCGCGCCGAACCGCGGCGCAGCGCGTCGAGCGCGACCAGCAATTCCATGACATTGTCATTTGCCGGAAAGCAGGTCGACTGGATGACAAAGACATCCTCGCCGCGGACGTTCTCGCCGATCTCGACGAAAACCTCCATATCGGCGAAGCGGCGGACATCCGCTTTGGTCAAGGGAACATCTAGATAAGCGGCAATCGCTTCGGCGAGCGGGCGATTACTATTGCAGGAAAGGATTTTCATCAATGACCTACTGGATAGGGTGCCAAAGGTGGCCGTTGCCATCCTCGCGAACCGTCGCCTGTAGATACCAATGCCTCGGCGGACGGGCAAGAACTTAACAGGGATTTTGTAATGGTTTCGTAACTTTTCATGGTTGCTGGGTGTCAGCCCATGAAGCAGCTGGCCAGCATGCCAACCACCAGAAGCCCAAGGAAAATATAGAGATGTGGCATTGTCTTCGCCTCGTTCCTGAATGGGGTCACGCGTCTGCCAGGGGACGCGAAATCACGGCAATCTGACGTCCGCAATCCGGGTCTGCCGCGTGCGTTGCGCGCCTGTGCGAAAAATAATCCAGAGAATCGGGATCATCTGTCCGATTGCCGACATAGGTGTCGACCCCGCAATCATGAAGCTGATCAATCCCGGCCTGGTAAAGCTGCAGCCTGACAAGCAAGGCAAGATCAAAGCGCAGCTTGCCGGGGGCATCGTCGATGAAGCATGTCGCGGCACCGTCGCGGATTTCCGGTGCCACCTGCGCCAGAACCTCATCCCGCATCTCTGCGCCGACCTGATAGCTCTGCTGCCGGATCGTCGGGCCAATCAGCGCCGTGATCGGGCCCGCCCCGGCGGCGCGCATGGCGTCCACGGTGGTGCCGACGATGCCGGCCGCGGCGCCGCGCCAGCCGGCATGACAGGCGCCAATGACATCTCCACCATCATCGACCAGCAGAAGTGGCAGACAGTCGGCGGTGAGGATCGTCAGACCCAGCCCGCGCTGTGTGGTGACCAGCCCGTCCGCGCGCACGAGCTGGCTGCGATCTTCGGCGGCGCCTTCCACTGCCATCACGACGTCTGTGCCGTGAACCTGATAGACCGCTGCCAGCCGGTCCGCCGGCAGTTCCATCGCGGCGGCGACGCGGCCGCGATTTTGCGCCACAAGGGCAGGGTCATCCTGTGAGCCATATCCACAATTGAGGCTGGCATGGAGGCCGGTGCTGACGCCGCCTGCGGCGCCGAAAAACCCGTGTGGCGCCCGCGCGGCAGTGGCCTCGTGATGCAGATAGGGGGCAGGGGCGCCGGCAATCCTGAAACCTGTCATCTCACGCCTCGTCACTTTCAAAGCCTGGCGGTATTCCCGTTCCGGGGGGCAACAGCAACGCCGCCTTGAATACCTCACCCATCTGGGCCGGGCTTGTCAGCCTGTCAATGGCCGCCAGCAGGGCGCGACGTTCCTCCGGTGCGGCATGCTGGGCCGCCTGTTCGGCGCGTGCGGCCAGCCCGATGCGCATCAGGAACCGGCCTTGCGGCACCGGTCCAAGGAGGCGCGCGCCGGCCTCGTTTGCCGCCCTGCCGAGCGCCGCAAAATCGACCCAGTGCGAGATATCGCTGTCACCCGGTGCGGCGAACAGATCAACCGGGCGATGATCAGCCACCGCCTGCAGGCTGTGGCCGGGATTGCCCTGCCGCCCATAATCGACAATCAGCACGGCGCCGCCGCGGCGCGCCAGCGCCCTGCCAAGCTGGGATACAATATGCGATGCCTGCGGGCACAGCTCGGCCACCATGCCATCTGTGGGCGCCTGCGGCAGCTCCGGATCAAGATTGTCCGCCACCGCACCGGTTACGAAGCCGAGATGATCATCGCGCAGCCCGACCATCCGGCGGTGCCAGGCGCCATCTTCAAAGACAAGCTGCGCGGCGGGAAGAGCGTCGAAAAATTCGTTGGCGATTCCGAACAGCGGACCGTCACTGGCGGCCAGCGCCGTTTCGACATCATCATGCCATCCTGTCACCGCCTCAGTGCCAAGTATCGCATCCTGCGCGCGGCGCAGCGACGGGCTGGTCTCGACAAGATGCAGCGGTGCCTCGGCAAGACCCGGCATCAACCGCGCCCAGACACCCCGCATGTCGCGCATCAGCGTGCCGCGGCCAGGGCCAAGCTCGATCACCATGCTATCGGCTGGACCGGTGTCAGGGCCGGTGTCAGGGCCGGTGTCAGGGCCGGTGTCAGGGGCGTTGTTGGAGGCGTTGGCAATCTCATACATATGCGCCAGATACAGCCCGCACATCTCGCCGAACAGGCCGGAAATCTCCGGCGCGGTGGTGAAGTCGCCACCCGCACCAAGCGGGTCACGGCTGTGGTAATAGCCTTCCGTCCCGGGGCCGAACCCCGCACCACCAAGACACATCTCCATATAATCATCAACGCCAATCGGGCCGTTTTCGGTGATATGACGGCGCAGCACATCGGCAAGGCTGGCAGGTTTGGGTGCTGGCATCAGGCGCGCCGCCACAGGATCCAGCCGCCCGCCGCCAGCATCGGCAGGCACAGGATCTGGCCCATTGTCACCAGACCAAGCACCAGCCCCAGATGCGCGTCAGGCTCGCGGACATATTCGATGATAAATCTGGCAAGCCCGTATCCGAGCAGAAGAATGGCCGTCATGGTGCCGGTGCGGTGAAGCCAGCCGCGACGCCAGCCAACAAACATCACCATGCCAAGCGCCAGCCCTTCAAGACCGGCCTCATATAGTTGGCTTGGATGACGCGGCATCCCGTCGCTGTGCGGGAAGACCATGCCCCAGGGAAGATCGGTCACCCGGCCATAAAGCTCGGCATTGATGAAATTCGACAGCCGCCCGAGGAACAGGCCGATCGGCAGCACCATGGCGACACGGTCGCTGACGGCCAGAACCGGAATTTGCCATCGTCTGGCGAACAGCCACATCGCGATCGTCACGCCGAGAAGCCCGCCATGAAAGGACATGCCGCCCTGCCAGACCTTGATGATCTCCACCGGGTTGGCCAGAAAAAACGCCGGATTGTAAAACATCACATAACCAAACCTGCCACCGAGGATCACGCCAAGCAGGACATGGTTCAAGAGCGAATCGACGGCCTCGACCGACATCGGGGGCGACATCGGGGACGGCATAGGGGCGGTGCGCTGCTGGCGTGCCTCGCGACGCAGGATCCAATAGCCGCCAAGAAGGCCAACGATATAGGCAAGCGCGTACCAGCGGATGCCAAACCCGCCAAAATTGACCAGGAAGGGATCGAATTCGGGAAGGATAATGCCGCCATTCATTGGGTCAGGCCTCACAGAATGTCTGCAGGTCGGGACTGCGCAACGCACAGTATCGCATTCGGTGCCGGCGTGGTATTGGAAACAGCATCAGGACACCATACATCAGTTATGGAATTCAGATCAGATCTGACAGTAATATTGCGGGAGTGACCCATGCGAGGCCGATCACGATTAATCTCCGATATGGCGCAGATGGCCAATGGTGCCGCCTCGGCCCTTGGCGGCATTCGCGAGGAGGTCGACAATATCGTGAAACAGCGGACCGAGCGCAGCCTGAATGCGCGCGGTCTGGTGACGCGTGAGGAGTTCGACGCCCTTCGCACCCGCCATGATGCTGTGGCGGCCCGGCTCGCCGCCCTCGAATCGCGGCTGGCCGAGCAGGCCTCCAGCCCGAAGAAAGCTGCGAAAAAGGCCGCAAAATCGGCTGGCACCCGTGCGAAGGCAGCAAAAAAATCCTGAATCGGGAAGCGGTGACCCACTCTCATTAAATTCGTTATTTTATCCGGCTTTGCGTGACTGGCGAACATCGCCCGTGAAGCCGTTGTTTATGTGCCATTTCCCTGATTTATCCACAAGTGGATGTGGTTTGGCCATGTGGAAACCACAAAATATTGTGTTGAAAGCCCAGGCGGGATACGGCATTTTCAGCGGGTACCCATCTGCCGAGGATGCCCGCCCCATGGCACCGACCCAAGCTTCCATCGACCTGACGCTTGCCCACCCGATCGATCTCGTGTCGCGGTTTGTCGTGCGCCATGACTGGCTGCTGTGCCAGCAGGAGCATAACGCGCTGCTGGCGGAAATTCCGGGGCAGTGGAGCCAGTATCAGCTGGCGGTCTCCTGGCAGGACAGTGACGAGGCGCTGCAGGTCATCTGCCGTATCGATGTGAAGGCTGATCGTGATCAGGTTGGCGAGCTGGCGTTGCTGGCGGCGCTTCTGAACCAGCAGCTTTTCATTGGCCATCTGGCACTCGACATGGCAACCTGTGAGCTGGAGTTGCGGCACACGCTGGCGCTTCGGGGTGCTGGCGGGGCGACGCCTGAACAGGTGGAAGATGTTGTCGACATCATGCTTGGCGAGTGCGAGCAGGTATATCCGGCCATCTACCAGGTGGTCAGCGGCGCGCTTTCGGCAGATGACGCCGCCACGGCCGTGATGATGGTCACCGAAGGGGAGGCATAGCGCGCCGGCGCCGTGTCCTGACGTCAAATGAAACCTCTGATTACGCTTATTGGCTGCGGCAAGATGGGCAGCGCGATGCTGCATGGCTGGCTTGCCGATGCCAATCTTGACGCGGAATTCGCGATCATTGAGCCGATGATGGATCATCTCGCCTGGACGAGTGATCATGACAATGTCCGGCTGCATGCCAGCATCGCCGATGCCGCCGCGATGGAGCGCGCCGCGCGGATGATCGTGCTGGCGGTAAAGCCGCAAATGATGGATGAGGCCATTGCCGGCCTCGGCGCGCTTGTCGGTACCGACACCGCCTTCCTGTCGATTGCCGCCGGCATCCCGACAGGCTGGTTCCGCGAACGCCTCGGCGCTGAGGCGATGGTGCTGCGTTCGATGCCGAACACGCCGGCCGCCATCGGCAAGGGGGTTACGGCGCTGTTCGCCGGTGATGCGCCGGCCGATCTTGTGTCGCTGGCGACAACATTGCTGTCGGCGGTTGGGACAGTGGTGATGCTGGATGATGAATCCCTGATGGATGCCGTCACCGCGGTGTCGGGGTCCGGGCCGGCATATGTGTTCCTTCTTGCCGAGACGATGACGGCAGCCGGCATCAAGGCTGGCTTGCCGGCCGATCTGGCGCGCCAGCTTGCCGAGGCAACTGTGTCGGGCGCCGGCGCGCTGATCGATGAATCAGACGAGCCACCATCACAGCTGCGCATCAATGTCACCAGCAAGGGTGGGACCACGGCGGCGGCGCTGTCCGTGCTGATGGCTGATGATGGAATGGAAGAGTTGATGATCCGGGCGATCCTTGCCGCGCGCGACCGGTCGGTTGAACTTGGTGGCTGACAGGCTCGGTGGGGTTGATTGCGGCTTGATCCATTTCCCGATTGGCACCATGTTCGGGTGGTAATCTGATTTCGAGGGAGTGGTCCAATGGCAGCAAGTGAAACGCCAACCATGATGATGGACAGGCTGTCCGACGCGGCCTGGGTGATGCTGGCCGATCACGCCCCGCGGGCGATCCATATTGACGATGTTGCCGACGCCGCAGGCGTTGCACCGGCAGCGGCGCGCGCGGTGGCGGGCAGTATCACAGCGCTGATCCTGCACAAGCTGCATCGGCTTGACCGGCAGGCGGTGCTGGAAACGCTGGCCGATATTGAGGATGCCGGCGATGTGCCGGTGCGCGACAAGATCATCGAGGCGTTGATGCATCGCTTCGAGGTATATGCCCCCTACCGCCGGCAGATTGCGCAGCTGGATACAGCGGCGCGGCGCGACCCGGCGTTCGGTCTGCGGCTGCTTGATTCGCTGGTGCTGGTGACGCGGATGCTGCTTCGCATGGCCGGTGACGATCTGGCGGGCTTTCAGGGCGAGGCGCGGGTGCGTGGTGTTGCCGGTGTTGCCCTGGTGGTGGCCAGGGTCTGGCAGGATGATGACACGCCTGATCTGGCGACGACGATGAAGGAGATTGACCGGCGCCTGACAACGGCCGAGGAATGGGGCCGCACACTGCGCGTTCTTGGCGATGGGCATGCACCGGATGAAGATCCCGAGGAAGATATGGCCGGCGGCGATGATCCACTTGACCAGGCTCCGGGCGGCCGATACCAGTAACCACCCCCAAAACCCTGATTAATCACTGTCTAAAGACACACGCGGAGAGATTGATGAGCAAGGATGACACGGCAACCCCAACCGCGACATTCGACGAATTCATGAAAATCGACATCCGCTGCGGCACGATTGTCGAGGCGGTTCCGTTCCCTGAGGCGCGCAAGCCAGCTTTCAAACTGGTGATTGATTTTGGCGCTGATATCGGCACGCGTAAATCGTCGGCCCAGATCACCGAACTCTACAGCCCTGAAACGCTGGTCGGGAAAAAGGTGATGGCGGTGGTGAATTTCCCGCCCCGCCAGATTGGCCCCTTCATGTCCGAGGTTCTGACGCTTGGCGTTGCCAACGCCAGCGGCGAGGTGGTGCTGGTGGCGCCCGACAAGGACGCCCCCGACGGCAGCCGGCTTCACTGACGGCAGAGACCGACCTCAGACTGGCAGCTTGACGATCACCCGCAGGCCGCCAAGCGGTGAGTCAGCAAGTATCAAATCGCCGCCATGGCCCATTACGATATCGCTGGTGATGGACAGACCAAGGCCGGTGCCGCCGGTCTGACGATTGCGCGAGGTTTCCAGCCTGACAAAGGGCCGCAGCGCATCGGCACGGCGTTCGGCCGGGATGCCGGCGCCATTATCATCAAAGGAGATTGTCACCTCGTCATTGCGGTAGCTTGCGGTCACCTGTGCCTGCTGTGAATAGGCCAGCGCGTTCGAGATGATGTTCTCGATCGCCCGGCGGATGGCCTTGCGCCTGAGCGGGAAGACAGGCAGGGGCGGTGATGGCGGTGTAAAGGTAATGTCAAAGGCATGGGTGTTGCGGGTCTGCGTGACCATCCTGTCCAGCATCGCCTGCAGGTCGGTATCCTCGGTCGGCTCCGCGACCTCGCCGGCGGCAAAGCTCAGATAGGCGTCGATCATCCCTTCCATTTCAGCAAGATCGGCGCGGATCGCCGCGGCATCCTCGCGGTCACTCATCAATTCAAGCTGCAGGCGGATGCGGGTCAGCGGCGTGCGAAGGTCATGGCTGACGCCGGCCAGCATTTCGGTCCGCTCGTTGAGCTGCCGCATGATGCGGTGGCGCATGGCCTGGAAAGCACGGCCGGCAAGCCGCACCTCGCGTGCGCCCTCAAGCCTGTAATCGGGTGCCTGACGGCCAAGGCCAAGTGCCCGCGCGGCATTGGCAAGCCGCAGGATCGGCCGCACCTGGCCACGCATGAACAACAGCGCGATGGCAAAGAGCAATATTGATGAGCCGAGTGTCCAGCCGAAGAAGGTCCAGCTTGTGGAGGAAAAGATCCGTTTGCGGCTGGCATAGATACGCAACACACCGGGGTCCAGCGCCAGATCGACAAAAACAAGATGCGGGTCTGATTCCAGATCGGCATGCCATTCCTGTTGCAGCCGAACGTCCAGTTCATAGCGCAGTATTTCCTCGGCATAGCTTGCCGGCGGGGCGACATTCGGTCCGACAAATTCAGCCTCGGCATTGTACTGGACCGGGAAGGAGAAATACTGCCATCCAGTCTGCTGGATCAATTCGATGGTGGCTTCGTCGGGAGTCTCGCCAAGCCGGTCGGCAAGAAGACTGATGTCGGCGGCGAGCTGGCCCGCCATATGACGCGTGACGGTGTCCCAGTGACGTTCATAGAAAATGAAGATGGTGATCACCTGCACCAGAATCATCGGCACGAGGATGATCGACAGCATCCGTCCGAACAGCGTTTTCGGCAGGTAGTTACGAAGTTGCATCGCTGCCTCCTGCCGGGCTGTCGGTGCGAAGCAGCCAACCCTTGTTGCGAACGGTCTGCAGGTAGACAGGATAGTGCGGGTCGGGCTCGATCTTGGCCCGCAGCCTGGCCACGGCGACATCGATTGAGCGGCCGCGCATGCTGCTGTCCATCGCCTCGGTGATATCATCGCGCGAGAGAACCCTGTCGGGCGACTCGGCAAAGCTGGCAAGTAGCTTCTGCTCTGCGTTGGTGATGTGAATGCGACCAGTGCTGTGCATCAGGATGCCGGTGGTCCGGTCGAAACTGTAGGGGCCAAAGGTGATGCTCTTGCTTGGCGCGGCACGCTGCGCCGCCGCCCGGCTGAGAATCGAACGGATCCGCAAGACCAGCTCCCGTGGCTCGAAAGGTTTGGACATGTAATCATCGGCCCCGCTCTCAAGCCCGGCGATCCGATGTTCGGTCTCCGACATGGCGGTCAGGAAGAGGGCCGGCACCTGATTGCCGCTGCGGATATCGCTGAGAAACTCCAGCCCTGTCTCGCCCGGCATCATGATGTCAACAATCAGCAGGTCAAAGACAAACCCGTCGAGGAGCTGGCGCGCCTCGCTGGCCGAACCCACATCGGTGACCCGGAACGCACTTTCCTCAAGGAAGCGCCGCAATAGCAGCCGCAACCGTTCGTCATCGTCAATGACGAGGATATGCTGCCCCTGCAAGGCGTCAACGCCCATCATGAAGCTATGCCCCGCCGATCAATCATCCTGCCGTGCCTTGCGGGCATGTGAAAGCGCGTCGACCTGGCGCTGCGTTTCCAGGTCGAGCAGCCCTTCAAGCACCCTCTGAAAGCCCTCAACGGCATTCATGCCGGCATTGCGATAGGCCTTGGCGAAACGACGCCCCTGCACCTCGGTCAGACGTGATTCAAGCTTGGTGCCCTGGTCGGTCAGATAGAGAAGCCGCTGCCGCCGGTCATCGGGGCCGGTCTTCTGAACAACATGATCCGACTCCACAAGCGCCGACAACACGCGCGACAGGCTCTGTTTGGTGATTTTCAGGATCGCCAGCAACTCGCTCACCGTGATCCCGGGGTTGCGGCCGATGAAATAGATCGCGCGATGATGCGCCCGGCCCATATTCTGTTCGGCGAGAATCGAATCCGCCTCGCCGGTGAAATCCCTGTAGGCAAAGAACATCAACTCGATGCCGCGCCGGAGCTCTTCCTCGCGCAGAAAAAGAGCCTTTCCGATGGGTTTTATGTCAGCCATGTTGACCAATAATCCGAGACAATGGTAGCGTACTTCCTGATTACCACAATAAGGCCGGATTGGAACTAAATTTACGATCCGGTTTGTGCGGCGCGGTGGGACGTGTCCGCTGGAGGAGACGAAGATGGCCTTGATTCCGTTCGATGATCGCGACGGCAGCATCTGGCTGGATGGCGAGATTGTTCCATGGCGCGATGCGAAGACGCATACGCTGAGCCACGGACTGCATTATGCAAGCCTTGTTTTTGAGGGTGAGCGTGTCTATTCGGGGACGATCTTCAAGGGTCGCGAACATACCGAGCGCCTGCGCAATTCCTGCAAATTGATGGATTTCGACATTCCGCTCGGCGATGAAGAGGTCGATGCCGCGAAGATGGCGGTGATCGAGGCCAACGGCATCACCGACGGCTATGTCCGTGCGTTTTGCTGGCGTGGGTCCGAGATGATGGCCGTTTCGGCGCAGATGACGACAATCCATGTCGCTATCGCCGCCTGGGAATGGCCAAGCTATTTCGATCCCGAGACAAAGATGAAGGGCATCACGCTCGATATCGCGAAATGGAAGCGGCCGTCGCCTGAATCAGCGCCTGTCCATGCCAAGGCTGCCGGCCTCTACATGATCTGCACGCTGTCAAAGCATGAGGCCGAGAAGAACGGGTTTCAGGACGCGTTGATGCTGGATTACCGCGGCTACATCGCCGAGGCCACCGGTGCCAATATCTTCTTTGTCGATGATGCGGGAACGATCCACACGCCGATCGCCGATTGCTTCCTCGACGGGATCACCCGCCGGACCGTCATTGCGCTGGCCGAATCAAAGCAGATGAAGGTGGTGCAGCGTCATATGGCACCCGAGGACATGGCCGGGATGAAGGAATGTTTCCTGACCGGCACGGCGGCCGAGGTCACACCTGTTTCGAAGATTGGTGACTACAGTTTCACCCCTGCCGAGGTCAGCCGCCAGCTTGTTGACGGTTATGAGGATCTTGTGCGGGGCCGGATCTCGCTCTGATAGTGTGCCGGTGACGGGGCCTTCGCGCCGCTAGCTGGTCCAACGTTTGCGCGCCGCATTGTCGCTTTCGCGGGCGTCGACCCAGCTTGTTTCGTCACCGCGCTCCTCAGCCTTCCAGAACGGGGCGTCGGTCTTCAGAAAATCCATGATGAACTGGGCGGCATCGAATGCCGCCTGGCGGTGCGGCGATGCGGCGCCGACAAGGACGATCTGATCTCCAGCCTCTAGCCTGCCGACACGGTGGATGATGGTGACATCCTCAAGTGGCCAGCGCGTGCGCGCCTCGGCCTCGATCCGCTCAAGCTCTGACTCGGTCATGCCGGGGTAATGCTCAAGCGTCATCGCGGTGACACCATTGTCACTGCTCAGCCCGCGAACCGTGCCAACGAACAGGGCAATCGCGCCAACGGCATCCGCCTGTAGTGCGCGGCTTTCCACGCCGACATCGAAATCTTCGGTTTGCACACGAACAGCCACGATTCAGCCTCCGGTCACCGGTGGGAAGAAGGCCACCTCATCACCGGCGGCAACGGGTGTGTCGAGATCGCCATAGCTGCGATTCACCGCCACCCGCACCGCGCGCATATTCTTCAGCGCCAGCGCATGCCCCGCCGACAACGCCGTCAGATGCGGCACCAGATCGCCAACACAGGCGACATTGTCGGGAAGCGCGACTGTTTCCATCGCGGTGCCGGTATGTTCACGCATCCAGGCAAAATACCGGATCGACAGGCTTGATGTGGTAGGCGTTGTAGTGCTCACAATGCGGACTCCCTGAAGGGTATGAACGTCAGATAGTCTCCGACAGCCACGCCGTCATTTTCAACCGGAATCTCGACAAGACCGTCGGCGCCGGTCAGCGACGAAAGGACGCCGGCACCCTTGCGGCCGTGAAGCATCATCTCGGTCTCACCATCCGCGCCGGTGACAAGCCGGACACGAAGATATTCCGCCCTCCCGGGTGACTTGCGATGCGCGAACCCGCTTCGCATCGGACAGCGCAGCAGAACGGGCGGCGTGCCACCGGCCATGATCGCGAGAACAGGTGCCGCGACGAGCCGGTAACAGACAAAGGCGGCAACCGGATTGCCGGGAAGGCACAGCACCGGTGCGCCTGATCCGGAGACCCCCGCCGCCATTGGCCTGCCAGGCTTGATGGCAAGCCGCCAGAATGACGGCGTGATGTCAAGCCGCCGCATTGCTTCCTGGGTGTGGTCCTCGTCACCATCAGACGCACCGCCTGACGAGATCACGGCATCGCATGCGGCAAGGGCGTCGCCATAGCGATCCGTCAGCGCCTCCGCCTGATCGGGAACGATGCCGAAATCATGCACTGCATGGCCATCGCTCTCCAGCAATGCGGCAAGCATTGGCCGGTTGGAATCATGAAGCTGGCCGGGGCCGGTTGGTGACCCGGCCGGCACCACCTCATCGCCCATCGACAGCAGCCCGACGCGCAGCCGCCTGAAGGCCTCGATATCGGCATTGCCGGCGGCGGCGGCGATTCCCACCTCGGCAGGCCCGATGCGACAGCCGGCGGCGGCAATCATCTCTCCCATCCGCAGATTTTCGCCGGCGGGCCGGTTATTGGCACCAGCCTTTAAAGGCCGGCCAATCCGCACGGTGCCGGCTGCCTCATCGGCGGTGCAGAATTCCTGCATGGCCACGGCATTGGTGCCGTGCGGCATCACCGCGCCGGTAAAAATCCTGACGGCCGTGCCTGCGGTGACAATGCCCTGAAACGGATGGCCGGCGGCGGCGCGTCCGACGACCGGGAATTCATCATCGGGATGTGCGGCCAGAAAGTCGGCATCAAGCGCATAGCCGTCGACGGCGGCGTTGTTGCTGGCTGGCAGATCATGTCCCGCCACCATATCACCGGCCAGCAGGCGGCCAGCCGCCATGGCAACCGGGATGGTTTCGGTTTCGGTGACCCGCGCAATGCTTGCCGCGAGTTTCTGTACGGCCGCATCGGGGGCAAGGCTGCCGCTATAGAGGTCGGCGGTGTCGCTCATGATGCCGCCGCGATTGTACCGGCACCGGCCCGCTCGCAGATATAGGCAATGATTGATCCGACGTCATTCAGGTCGAGAAGATGCGGCGGCGTGGTCGGCAGGGCGTCGGCGTCGTCAGTGGCAACGGCGATGATCTGCGGGTCGGTGGTAAATAATGGCGGCTTGCCGGTCGCCAGCCGGAAGATTTCGATCTTCGGGATGGGTTCGCGCTTGAAGCCTTCGACAATCACGATGTCGGCCGGGGACAGCGCGTCAAGCAGCTCTTCCAGCCGGCGTTCCCCGCGATCGTGGTTTTCTGTGAACAGCACCGAGCGTGCCTGCGATGACACGACAACCTGGCGCGCGCCCGCCGCCCGGTGGCGATAGCTGTCCTTGCCTGGCTTGTCGGCATCGAATCCATGATGCGCATGTTTGATGGTGGCAACCTCGAGCCCGCGCGCGGTCAACCCGGCGATGAGCTGTTCGGCAAGCGTTGTCTTGCCGCTTCCCGACCAGCCGGCAAGACCGATCACCAGGCCGTGCCGCGCGCTGGCAGCGTCAAGAAGCTGGCCCGTGTCGCGTGTCTCAGACATGATCAAGCGTTTCCCTGAAATAGGCCAAGCCGGTCTGCGCGGTGATCAGCGCCGCCAACCACAGGGTGACCAGCCCGGCCTCATTTACATACGGCATTTCCGGAAATACCGGCGCCGCCATGATCAGACCGATGGCCACCAGCTGCAATGTCGTCTTCCATTTGGCGAGCTGTGACACCGGGATGGTGATGCTTCTGCCGGCCATGAATTCGCGAATGCCGGAAATCAGGAATTCCCGGGTCATGATGACAAGCGCCGGCAGGAAGAACAGCCAGCCATCGCCGGTCACACGGGCCAGCGCCAGCAGGCAGACGCCGATCAGCACCTTGTCGGCGATCGGGTCAAGCATGGCGCCGAATTTCGAGACAATGCCAAGCCGCCGCGCCATCCAGCCATCAAGGAAGTCCGAGATGCTGGCCAGAATGAACAGCGTCAGCGCCGGCGCATAGCCGCCGGTCACGTCATCTGTCCAGATCAGGACAGCGACCACCGGTGCCACGACC
>SHBC01000010.1 GCA_004213025.1 SAR116 cluster bacterium | reverse complement strand
CCACTTGGCTACGCCCCAGTCGTGAAGTCGCCGCAATGTAGCGACCTAGGAACGGGCGATCAAGCCCGATCACACCCGGCGTGATGATTTAGTTGATTGTGAGATTCCACAGGCGATTCACCTCAGAAATCCGTTGCAACCGCCCATCGCCCCTGTTTGGTCATCCGCGTCGCGCCGGCGCTGGCAAGCCCCGCATCCGGAAACAGGGCAAAACATGCCGACCCGCTTCCCGACATCTGAATGGCGCCGACCCCCTCGCATCTGGCAAGCTCGCCCATAAGGTCACTGATTTCAGGGCAAAGACTTACCGCCGCGCCGGCAAGGTCATTGCCGCGCTGAACAATCTGGCGTGGGTCGGTTGATGGTGGCGGCAGCGCACCTGCCTGATCCAGGCCATCCCGCAGGCCGGCAAACTCCCTGAAAACGGCGACCGTGGACAGTGATGCATCGGTACGCGTCAGCACGACATGGCCGCGCGGCGCAGGGTCAATGGGGCGAAGCTGCTCGCCGATGCCGGTCATATGCTGCGCGGCGCCGGCAAGACATATGCCGGCAAGACAGACTGGCACATCGGCACCAAGATCGATTGCCAGCGCGGCGAGGGCGTCAGGCGCAAGCCGGGTTGTCGCATTCCGGTCAAGATAGCGCAGGATCGCGGCGGCGTTGCTGGAGCCGCCGCCAAGTCCGGCGCCGACCGGAATATGTTTCTCCAGAGACACCGACAACGGGCCGATCACCCCGCCGGCCTCTCGATATCCGCTGATGGCACGAAGGCAGATATTTTCCGGCTCGCCGGCGATGGCCGACGCAAACGGGCCGGTGATGTCGATACTGTCCGTTCCCCTGGCATTTTCAGCAGGCCGCACGACAAGGCTGTCGCCAAAACTGGTGAAGACAACAACCGAGTCCAGAAAATGGTAGCCATCGGCACGGCGGCCGGTGATCTGCAGGCAGAGATTCACCTTCGCCGGCGCGCTCAAGCGCTCACTTCCACCTGCTGCCGGGGTCATATGTCAGTCCGACCCGGGGATTTCAGATGCGGGCAGGCCCTTGGCCAGCCTGTCTGACAGCTTTTTCCGCTCGGCCTCGTCGGTGCTCAGCGACAGGGCAAGCCGCCATTTGAACCTGGCCTCATCATGCCGTCCCAGGACCCAGTAGACATCGCCAAGGTGACCGGTGATCTCGGGATCGGAGGGTTCAAGCTCGGTGGCCCGCTCGAGATAGCCAACGGCCATCGCCGCATCGCCAAGCCGGAAATGCACCCAGCCAAGTGAATCGACAAAAAACCCGCTATCGGGACGCTGGCTGACAGCACGCTCGATCATCGCAATCGCCTCATCGAGATTGCGGCCTTCATCCGCCCACCAGTAGCCGAGATAATTCAGCGCATAGGCATCGGACGGGTCAATCTCGATAGCCCGAAGAAGATGCGTTTCCGCGGCGCGGGTCTCGCCAAGCCGTTCCAGTGACACACCGAGGCTGCGGTGCAGACCGCCGCTGTCATTGCCAAGGTCGAGCGCTGACATATAGGCATTGCGTGACTGCCGAAACTGCTGATTCCGGCGGTGAATGTCGCCAAGTCGTTGATGCAGCGCGGCATTCTCCGGATCCATTTCGACAACCCGTTGCATGGTATCGATGGCGCGCTCTGCATCGCCCTGCTCCTCGATGACCGACGCTTCGGTCAGCCGCGCAAGCTGGCCATACACCCCGTCCGAGGGAATGCGCGCCAGATTGGCGACCGCAGCATCACTCTGACCGAAATCGGCCATCTGCTGGGCCATCAGCAATCTTGTGAACTCATTATCGGGGTCGATGAACAGGCTGAAGCGCAGCCGCGCCGAGATCGACTGACCCGTCTCATTGTCACGCTCGTCAAGCGCCATCGCGACAACGGCGTTGGCGATCACCCGATGCGGGTCGGGTGTGGTGTCTGCCTGACGTTGCAGTGCCGCGCGCACCAGCCGGCGATTGAACTGTCCAGACAGCCTGGTATCGATGATGCTATCGACAGCCTGCCAATTGCCACGTCGTGCGTGGAAGGCGGCAAGCTGTAGCATCAGATGCGCCCCGCGCAGCGTTCCCTCCAACCCGGTGACGCGTTGTTCCGCCTCGGCTGTCAGCCCCAGATGTTCGGCCATCAAGGCAGCGTGAAGCCTGAAATAGGGCGGCATGCCCCCATCCTGGTCGATGGCGAGGCGTCCGGCTTCAAGAAGCGCCGAAATACCGGCATCACCCTGGCCTGAGGCGACAAGACTCCATCCCCGGATGATGCCGGCAAGAACCAGCGACGTGCCATCCTCGGCGATCTTGTCGGCAAGGACAAGCGCCGCTGGCCAGTCGCGTTTCCTGATTGCCAGCGCGGTACCGGGCTCACCGCCAAGCGGCACCACAACATCGAGGCCCTCCAGCTGCCGGCCAAGCGCCGCCGCACGTTCGATGTCACCATAGTAATATTGGGTCAGGAAAGCCTGGCGCAGCAACGGGATGCTGTCGGCCTCTGCTTCCAGTGTCTCAAGGAAGAAGGTGGCCGATTGCCCGACATCATTGAAATAGAGCGCCTGCCGGGCGGCAAGGTAATGTCCGGCCGATGTGACAGTGTCGTGCCGGCGGCTGGCATCGGATGCCGTATCGGCCGCGGTTGTGGCGGCGATATTTGCGCTGGATGGCGGGGCCGTCATGGCCGGTGTTGTTACGCCGGACGGGGGCGGTCCGCCACAGGCTGTTACCAGGCTCGCCAGCAATCCTGCGGCGATCATCCGGAATGACCGCGCTGCGGTGTTTGGTGCTGTCTGCGGGCCAGACATGACCCCTCCCCTGCCTACATATTCGGATAGTTCGGGCCGCCGCCACCTTCCGGCGTGACCCATGTTATATTTTGGCTCGGGTCCTTGATATCGCAAGTCTTGCAGTGAACACAGTTCTGCGCGTTGATCTGAAGGCGGGCATTATTGCCATCATCATCGCGGACGATTTCATAGACACCGGCCGGGCAGTATCGCTGCTCTGGCGCGTCATAGATCGCCAGATTATGCGCCACTGGAATGTCCGGGTCCTTCAATGTCAGATGCGCCGGCTGGTTTTCCTCATGATTCGTTCCCGACAGATAGACTGATGAGTTCCGATCGAAACTCACAACCCCGTCCGGCTTCGGATAATCGATCCTCGGTGCCTCCGCCGCCGGTTTCAGCGCCGTATGGTCAGCATGATGGCGCAGCGTCCAGGGCGCGCGTCCCATGAACAGGTAGGTGTCGAGCGCGGCATTCGCCATACCAAGCCACAACCCCTTGGCAAAGCCCGGACGGATGTTGCGAACTTTGTAGAGTTCGGTCCACAGCCAGCTGTCCTGCAGCCTGTCGGCATAGCTTGCCGGCTCATGGCCAGGCTGCATCTCGTCAAGCGCTTCGAAGATGGCCTCGGCGGCGGTCATTCCCGACTTCATCGCCGTGTGCGTCCCCTTGATCTTGGGCACATTTAGGAAGCCGGCAGTGCAGCCGACAAGGCAACCGCCGGGAAAGGTCAATTTCGGAATCGACTGGAAACCACCCTCATTCAATGCCCGGGCGCCATAGGAAACGCGCCGCCCGCCCTCGAACACGTCGCGAACGGCAGGATGCGTCTTGAAACGCTGGAATTCCTCGAAGGGTGACAGGTGCGGGTTCGAATAATCAAGTCCGACAACATAACCGACAGCGACCTGGTTGCCATTCAGATGGTAGAGAAAGGAGCCGCCATAGGTGTCGGTGGAAAGTGGCCAGCCAACCGAGTGCCAGGCCGTGCCGGGCTTTGACTTCTCGGGATCGATGTCCCACAGCTCCTTGATGCCGATGGCGAAGGTCTGCGGGTCCTTGCCCTCGCGAAGGTCGAACCTGTCAAACAGCGTTTTTGTCAGGTGACCGCGGCACCCCTCGGCGAAGATTGTCTGCTTGGCGCGAAGCTCCATGCCGCGCATATACATGTCGGTCGGCTCGCCATCCTTGCCGATACCCATATCCCCCGTCGCCACACCGCAGACGGCGCCGGCATCATCATAGAGAACCTCGGCAGCGGCAAAACCGGGATAGATTTCAACGCCCATTGCCTCGGCCTGCTCGCCAAGCCAGCGGCAGAAATTGCCAAGCGAGATGATGTAATTGCCGTGATTGTTCATCTGCGGCGGCGTTGGCATCCGGATGGCGCCGGTTTCGGTAAGGAACATGAATTTGTCGGCCGTCACCGGCGTGTCCAGCGGCGCGCCGCGTTCCTGCCAGTCGGGAAGAAGCTCATTCAGGCTGCGCGGTTCAAGAACGGCGCCAGACAGGATATGCGCGCCCACCTCGCTGCCCTTTTCGATCAGACAGACCTCGAGATCGCGGCCGGCTTCCGCCGCAAGCTGCTTCAACCGGATCGCCGCCGACAGGCCGGACGGCCCGCCACCAACGATCAAGACATCGAATTCCATTGCTTCACGTTCCATTTTCGCACCCCCGCCCGGCTCTGGCCCTTGCCGGGACTTTCCTTGTCATTGCGGTTTCTGGCCTTGTCATTGCGGTTTCTGGCATTGTTATCGCGATTTCTGGTTATATGGTACCAGTGAACAGCGCAATAGTTGCCTTTTTGGCGCAACCCGATAATCAGGAATTCGACGGAAAATGGCATGGTAGCGAATTCGCATGACCGAAGCGCTCTGATCGAACAGCTTGCCTGGCAGCACGCCATGGGGATCGATGAGATCCTGCTCGACATGCCGGCACCTGATGCGGTGCTGTCGATGTCGGATCTCACATCGTCGGAAAAGACGTCACAAGCTGGCGTATCACAAGCTGGGACATCACAAGCTGGTCAGGCGACCAGCCAGGCGCCAGATTCTGCCATCCCTGAAACCGCGGCGCCGGAAACTGCTGGGCCAGAAACCGCCGGGCCGGTCGATAACGCTGTGCCGCATCCAGCACTGACGCCTGATCTGTCAGCATCCCTTGCCGGGATCAGCGATCTTGAAGGTCTGCGCGATGCGCTGGTGGCGCTGGATGGCTGCGCCCTCAAACACACCGCCAGCAACCTGATCTTCGCTGACGGCAATCCCGGTGCCAGGCTGATGGTGATCGGCGATGTGCCGGGGCGTGACGAGGACCGGGTCGGCCTGCCGCTTGTCGGTTCGGATGGCCAGCTTCTTGACCGGATGCTGGCCTCGATCGGCCTGTCCCGCGCCGATATCTATATCGTACCGCTGATCCCGTGGCGCCCGCCCGGCAACCGCACGCCAACGGCCGAGGAAATGGCGCTGCTGCTTCCCTTTCTGTATCGCCATGTGCAGCTTGCCGCGCCCGAGATGATCCTTCTTCTTGGCGGGGTCACGGCAAAGACGATGCTGCCGCCAGGCGGTGGCATCCTGAAATTGCGCGGCCGCTGGCATGAAATCGACTATGGCGACGGCACCGCGCGGCCGACTCTGGCAACCCTGCATCCCGCCTATCTGACCCGCTCGCCAGCGCAAAAGCGGCTTGCCTTTGCGGATCTGGTGGCCCTTGCCGGCAAACTCGGATAAGGTGCGGCCCCATAATGGACCGAGTAATGGACCGAGTCGGATGATCGCCATGCGCACCGGGGTGCTGAAAATTTGCCTGAAAATTTGCCTGAAAACATGGCTGTCAGGCTTTCTGGCCCTGCTGATCTGGCTGCCGGCGGCGCCGTCGCAGGCGGCCCCAGAGCAGGCCACGTCACAGCAGGCCACGTCACAGCAGAATTTGCCTGCGCCGCTCAGCGATTTTGACGTGGCGCAGTATCAGCGCCTGTTCCATCTTCAGGAAATCGGCCGGATGAAGCAGGCCACACGCGAGATGTTTCGGCTGGAGAACGACATCCTGCGCGGCCATCTTTTGTCGCAGCGCTATCTTCACCCGACAGCCTGGCGGTCGACCTATGGGCAACTTTCATCCTGGCTGAAGGCCTATAACGACCATCCCGATGCCAGCCGGATTTTCTGGCTGGCGAAAAAGCGCCGGCCAAAAAATACCGCTGCGCCAAAATCGCCGAAACCGGGCTATCTGAACGGCTATGGGCTGAGCAGTGGCAGCAGCTACCGTCCCAGGATCCCGATGTATACGGGCGGGCGGGCCTCACCGCGCACAACAAGGCGGGTGGCCCGCGAGGTGCGCCGTGCGATCCGGCGCGGCTGGCCAAGCGGCGCGCTGGAGGTTGTCGAGAATGAACGCAACCGGCGCTATCTGACAAAGCAGGAAGAGGGCCAGCTTCGCGGCGAGATTGCCCATGCCTATTTCATCTTCGGTGTCGATGACAAGGCGATCCGGCAGGCCCGGCATGGCATTGGCGCGGCCCGCGACGGCGCCTTCATGGCCTATTGGGCAGGTGGACTCGCCGCCTGGCGGAGTGGCCACACCGAACTTGCGGGCAGCTTTTTCCGCACCCTTGCCGATGATGACGAGCTGTTCCCCTCGCTTCGCAGCGCCGCCGCCTTCTGGGCGCACCGCGCCGAAATGCGTGAGGGCCGCCCCGATGAGGCGGTCCGCTATCTCGAGATCGCCGCGCGTGAGCTTCACAGTTTCTATGGTGTCATGGCGCGGCAGATCCTTGGCCAGGATTTCGACCTGACTTTCGACCTGCCACGCTATGATGACGGGTTTCTTGACTGGGTGTCAGAACGTCCCGGTGGCCAGCGGCTGTTCGCCCTGCTGCAGATCGGGCGGGTCAATGACGCCGAGCGCGAGTTGCGCTATCTCTGGCCCGACATGCCGGAGACAATGCAGGAATCAGCGCTTCGCTTCGCCATAGATCACGGCATGGCTGGCCTTGCCTATCGGGCCGGCGAGCTGTTGCGGCGTGACAAGGGTCGGATCTGGCTTGGCGCCATCTATCCAATCCCGCGCTATGATGTTGAATTCTCGGTTGACCAGGCGCTTGTCTGGGCGATTTCCCGCCAGGAATCGGGCTTCAACCCGCGTGCGAAAAGCCGCGCCCGTGCCGCCGGCCTGATGCAGATCATGCCCTCAACAGCGTCCTTCGTGACCAAGAACCGCGCCCTTCGCGGTCGTGACAAGCATCTGTTGCTGAATCCGCAGCGCAATCTCGAGATTGGCCAGGCCTATATCAACAAGCTGTTGAAGGAGCCATTGATCGACCGTTCGATCGTGCGGCTTCTGGCGGCCTATAATGGCGGGCCTGGCAATCTTCGCAAATGGCTGGCGCGGGTTGATCACCAGGATGACCCTTTCCTTCTGATTGAATCAATTCCGGCGCGGGAAACCCGCCATTACATCAAGAATGTGATCAGCAACCTCGCCCTCTATCGCATGCAGCTTGGCCAGCCGGCGCCGGAACTGCGCGAACTGGCCGCGGGTGGCCAGGGCCGATTTGTTTCGCTGTTCACGCCGCTGATGCTAGACTCGCCCGGCGGGTCCTGACGCCCGCCTGTGAGGGAGTCCCTGATGGCACGCAACACCGATCGCCTTGACATGTCGGTCGCATTCCAGCCGGTCAATATCGCGGTGATGACCGTTTCCGACACAAGAACGCCCGATGATGACCGCTCGGGTGATCTGCTGGCCTCGCGGATCGAAGAGGATGGCCATGTTCTGGCCGCCCGGCTGATCGTGACCGATGATGTGGACAGGATCATCTCGCAGCTTCAGGACTGGATCGCCGATGCGGCCATCGATGTGGTGATCACCACCGGCGGCACCGGGCTGACCGGGCGTGACAGCACGCCGGAGGCCTTTGCGAAGGTGACTGAGAAGGAGATCCCCGGCTTCGGTGAGCTGTTCCGCTATCTGTCCTTTGCCAAGATCGGCACCTCGACAGTGCAGTCGCGCGCCCTCGCCGGTGTGGCTGGCGGCACATACATGTTCGCCCTTCCCGGCTCGCCATCGGGATGCAAGGACGGCTGGGATGACATCCTGCGCTATCAGCTCGACATCCGGCATCGGCCCTGCAATTTCGTCGAGATCATGCCGCGCCTGACCGAATCGGCGACAACCCGCCGTAGCGGGTGATGCCGGACCTGTCCATCGAGTCAGGTTTCGCCGGTCCGGTGATTGGCATCGACGAGGCAGGCCGTGGCCCCTGGGCCGGTCCGGTGACAATCGCCGCCTGCTGGCTTGATGTGACGGCGCTGGAGGCGCTTGTGCCGGGACTGGATGATTCCAAGAAGCTGACCGCCGCGCAGAGGGCCGCCTTCCATGCCACCCTCACGGCGGTGCCGCACCGGCACGCCGTCATCTCGATCCCGGTCGACATGATTGATCGCGACGGCATTCTGAAAGCAACCCTTGCCGGCATGACGGCGGTGGCGGCGGCGCTTGCCGCCCGCCTGCAGAAAGACGGGCTTGGCGAGGTGGCGCAGGTGCTGATCGACGGCAACCAGATGCCGGCGCTGGCATTGCCGGCGCAGACGCTGGTGAAAGGTGATGCGCGCAGCCTCAGCATCGCCGCCGCCTCGGTGATCGCCAAGCATGAGCGCGACCGGATCATGATGGGTCTCGCCGCCGACTGCCCGGGATATGGCTGGGAGACCAATATGGGTTATGGCACGAAGGCGCATCAACAGGGGCTGGCATCGCTTGGCGTGACGCCGCATCACCGGCGCAGCTTCGCACCGGTTCGTCGTGCTTTGGCGGATTCGTCCTGAAAAACTGAATTTGCGGCCTGCCGCCGCGACACACCGGTGCAATTTATTAACAAACCGTGTCCTGCCCATGCGCCAGGCATGGAATTTGCAACCTTCCCACCACTAGATAAACAGCCCTCCGCAGAGCCTTACACCAGATATTGTGATGGCATGAAAAGCCGCACACTGGTGGTTGACTTGCGGGGGCTTTGCTCGTCTTGTTGTGGTGGCAACGCGCTGAAAGAAAGAGAAAAACGGGTGGCAGGCGTTAAAAAGGATATTGTCATTGAGGGGAATTGCCTCGAGAAGCTGAAGAAGCTTCCGGCGGCCTGCGTCGATCTTGTCTTCGCCGACCCCCCCTACAATCTGCAGCTTGGTGGCAATCTGACCCGCCCGGACCATTCGGCGGTCGATGGCGTTGATGACGCCTGGGACAAGTTTGATTCCTTCGCCGCCTATGACCAGTTTTCGGCGGCATGGCTTGCCGAGGCGCGGCGCGTCCTGAAACCCGATGGCGCGTTGTGGGTCATCGGCAGCTATCACAATATCTACCGTCTTGGCCGGATCCTGCAGGATCTCGATTTCTGGATCCTGAATGATGTCGTGTGGCGGAAAACCAACCCGATGCCGAATTTCAGGGGCCGGCGCTTTACCAACGCGCATGAAACGCTGATCTGGGCGGCCCGCTCGCAGACCTCACGCCACACCTTCAATTACGAAGCCATGAAGGCGCTGAATGATGATGTGCAGATGCGCTCGGACTGGGAATTGCCGATCTGCACCGGATCCGAGAGGCTGAAGACCGACGGGCGCAAGGCGCACCCGACCCAGAAACCTGAATCCCTGTTGGCGCGTGTGCTGCTTGCCTCGACCAATCGCGGTGATGTTGTTCTTGACCCGTTTTTCGGCAGCGGCACCACCGGTGCCGTGGCCAGGCGGCTGAACCGTCATTTCATCGGGATCGAGCAGGACCCGACCTATGCGGCGCTGGCGCGTGAGCGTGTGGATTCGGTAACGCCGATCGCCTCGCCGGACCTTCTCGCCACCGAGCCGAAGCGGGCAAAGCCGAAAGTGCCGTTCGGCAGCCTGATCGAGCGCGGCCTGATCAAGCCGGGTGACGTTCTGTTCGATACCAGAAAACGGTTCACGGCGCGCGTCCGCGCCGATGGCTCGCTTGTTACCGACAGCAAGGAAAGCGGGTCGATCCACAGCCTTGGTGCAAAACTGCAGTCGCTTCCCTCCTGCAATGGATGGACCTTCTGGCATATCAGCCGCGGCGACAAGGATGTGTCGATCGACAGCTTCCGAGACCAGATCCGCGCCGCCGACCGGCAAGACGGGTGATCCGCTAGCGACGCGGCATCGCCACCCAGCCCGCCAGCATCAGCAGAATGACGATCGCCATGCCGGCGCGGTCGCTTCCCGTGGTGGTAACAAGCACACCGTAAAGCAGCGGCCCGACAAAGCTTGTCGCCTTGCCAGAGAACATCATCAGGCCGAACAGGCTGGCCCGCTGGTCGGGAGGTGCGCGCCGCGCGACATAGGCCCGGGCCGATGATTGCAACGGGCCGATAAACAGGCCAAGCGCCGCGCCGGCGGCCCAGAAGACAGCCTCGCCCGGTGCCAGAATGGCGACCAGCCCGAGCGCCGCCAGCGCCACCAGACAGCCACGCATGACCCGGATTGACCCGAACCTGTCATCCGCCACTCCGCCAAGCGCCGCGCTAATTCCGGCGGTGATGTTGAGGATGATCCCGAAAACAAGAACCATCGTCTGGGAAAAGCCGAACACGGTGGCGGCGTAGATCCCGCCAAAGGCAAACAATGTGACCAGCCCGTCGGCAAACAGCATCCGGGCCAGCAGAAAGCGCGGCAGGCCGGGAATCGTCATCGCGATGCGAAGGCTGTCTTTCAGACTGGCGAGGAACGGTGCCGACGACCGTGTTGCTGGCGGCGCCGGGACGAAGATGAACAGCGGCACCGCGAACAGGCACAGCCATAGCGCGGCGAAACACATGGTGATCCGGATATGGCCGGCACCTTCGGTGCTGAAGCCAAAAGCCGGGTGATCGGGAAGAACAAACAGCAGCAGAACAATCACCAGCGCGACGATGGCGCCAGCATATCCCAAACCCCAGGCAAGCCCCGAGGCCCGCCCGAATTCATCCTCGCGCGCGACGGATGGCAGCATCGCGTTATAGAACACAAAGCTGATCTCCATGGCGAAGATCGAGACCGCCGACAGGCCAAGCGCCAGCATCGCAAAGGAGATGTCAGGTTCGACAAACCACAGCCCCGCGGTGGCCAGCGCGCCTATGGCGGTGGCGATGGCAAGACATGTTCTGACGGCACCCTGCCCGTCGGCAAACCTGCCCAGAAGCGGCGCCGTTGCGGCGACGGCAAGGGCGCTTGCCGACGTCATCCAGGCCCAGGCGGCGGTGCCACCCTCGGGCATGACGGCGGTGGTGAAAAAGACCGAAAATATAAAGGTGGCGTGCAGCGTCGGGACGGGCGAGCTTGCCCAGTCATAAAGCGACCAGGCGATCAGCCGGCGGCTGAGGCGCATGCTTTCCCTCCCACGCAAAAATCATCGTGGCGTCATGCCACCAGATCAGAATTAGATCAGAATTCGTAGGTTTGCAGCGCCGCCACCGGGCAGTCAAGGCGCTGCCGCCCCTTCAACCCGGTCAGTTCGATGACGCAGACGGCACCAGCAAGAATACCGCCGCACTGATCAACAAGCTGCGCCGCCGCATCCAGCGTGCCGCCGGTGGCCAGAAGATCGTCACACAGAACGACCCGCCGGTCGTGAAGCTGGCGGCTGGCCTGGATCGACAGCCGCGCCTCGCCATATTCCAGCGCATAGGAATGTTCGATCACTTCGCCGGGAAGCTTGCCGGCCTTGCGAACCATCACCATGCCGCATTCCATCGACATCGCCAGTGGCAGCGCGAACAGAAAGCCCCGCGCATCGACACCGGCGATGATGTCGGGCTGCATCGGGCGGGCAAGATCGGTAAGCGCCGCCATCGACTGGCGCAGCGCCAAGGCATCCTCGAGGATCGGGCTGATGTCATAGAAGGTGATGCCCTCTTTCGGAAAGCCCGGAGTCTTGGAAATGAACGGATCGGCGTTAAATGACATCCTGCGCCTTCTTCTCCAGCCGCCGCGCATGAAGAACCGGTTCGGTATAGCCGGAGGGCTGTTCCTTGCCGCGGAAGACAAGGTCGCAGGCCGCCTGGAACGCCACCGACTTTTCGAAATCCGGCGCCATCGGCATATAGGCGCTGTCGCCGGCATTCTGGCGATCGACAACCGCCGCCATTTCCTGCATCACCGACATCACCATGGCCTTGTCACAGACGCCATGATGCAGCCAGTTGGCGATATGCTGCGAGGAAATCCGCAGCGTCGCGCGGTCCTCCATCAGGCCGACATCATGGATGTCCGGCACTTTCGAACATCCGACGCCCTGGTCAACCCAGCGAACGACATAGCCAAGGATGCCCTGCGCATTGTTGCGAAGCTCCTCGCGAATATCAGGCTCCGACCAGTTTGGGCGGATCGCCACCGGCACCGACAGAATATCCTCGCGCCGCGCCGGGGTGCGGCTGGCAATCTCGGCCTGGCGGGCGGCGACATCCACCTTGTGGTAATGCAGCGCATGAAGTGTTGCCGCGGTCGGCGATGGCACCCAGGCACAGTTCGCGCCGGCCATCGGATGACCGATTTTCTGCGCAAGCATGTCGGCCATCAGATCAGGCATCGCCCACATGCCCTTGCCGATCTGGGCCCGGCCGGACAGGCCGCAGGCAAGACCGACATCGACATTCCAGTCCTCATAGGCGCCAATCCAGGTTGCGCCCTTCATGTCCGCCTTGCGGATCATCGGGCCGGCCTCCATCGAGGTGTGGATCTCATCGCCGGTACGGTCGAGGAAGCCGGTATTGATGAAGACAACGCGCGATTTCGCGGCACGGATACATTCCTTCAGATTGACCGTCGTCCGGCGTTCCTCATCCATGATCCCCATCTTGATGGTGTTGGCAGGCAGCTCCAGCACCTCCTCGACGGCGCTGAAGATCTCACCGGCAAAGGCAACTTCGTCGGGGCCATGCATTTTCGGCTTCACGATATAGACCGACCCGGCAGCCGAATTCCGCCCCGCCTTCAGATCGGCAAGCGCACCGGCAACGGTCATGAACGCATCCATGATGCCCTCGGGAATATCGCTGCCATCGGACAGTCTGATCGCCGGGTTGGTCATCAGATGCCCGACATTGCGAACCAGCATCAGCGCCCGCGCCTTGAGGTGCGCCGTGCTGCCATCAGCGGCATGATAGGCAATATCGTCGGCAAGCCTGCGGGTGATGCTGCGCTCGCCCTTGGTGAAGGTTTCCTGCAGCGTGCCCCGCATCAGGCCAAGCCAGTTGGTATAGGCAAGAATCTTGTCCTCGGCATCGACGGTTGCCACTGAATCCTCGCAATCCATGATGCTGGACAGCGCCGATTCCGCGATAATGTCGTTGATCCCCGCAGCATCATCGCGCCCGATGGCGCCAGTGCTGTCGATCCTGATAATGATGTGCAGGCCGTTATTGCGGAGCACCACCATGTCCGGCGCCCCGGCATCACCGCCATGGCCGGCAAAGGCGCCGGCATCTGACAATGAGTCACCCTTGGAGTCATCCTTGTCGCCGCATTGCAGCTTCAGCGCGCCATCGACAATTTCCAGCGCCGAAACATCACGCCAGCTGCCCCCGGCGAGGGGGAAGGTCTCATCAAGGAAGGCGCGAACGCGGGCGATCACCTTGCCGCCGCGAACCGGATCATAACCGGGACCGCCGGCATCACCATCTGTTGGGATAGCATCGGTGCCATAGAAGGCGTCATACAGACTGCCAAAGCGGGCATTGGCGGCATTCAGCGCATAGCGCGCATTGGTGATAGGCACGACAAGCTGGGGCCCAGCGATGCTGGCGATCTCGGGGTCGACGCCGGTGGTGTCGATGCTGAAATCCGAACCTTCCTCGACTAGATAGCCAATCTCGGACAGAAACGCGGCGTAGGCACCGGCATCGATTCCCGATCCGGCATTGTCGCGAAGCCATTGATCGATCTGTGCCTGCATTTCGTCACGCAACGCCAGCAGATCGCGATTGCGCGGTGCCAGACGATGAACTGCCGCATCGAATCCGGACCAGAAGCGGTCCGCCGTGATATCGGCGCCGTCAAACAGCTGGTTATCGACGAAATCGGCAAGCTCCGCGGCGACCGACAGGTCCCCACGGGCGACATAGTTGGACATTGTATACTCCAAGGTGCGGATAGTCGGAAAATCGGACCGCCAGATATAATTGCTGCCGGTCATATTGCCAAGGATCTTGCGACATTCCGCCGTTCAATTATCGGTGATAATCAACCCGCCCTGCTTCAGGGGCGCTGCCAGTCAAGCCCGGCAGCCTTCAGCGTAGTGTGAATCTCGTCAATCAGCTGTTCAAGCCCGGTGGCACTGCCGGCCTCGGCGCGGGCGACGAGCGCCGCCTCGGTGTTTGAGGCCCTGATCAGCCACCAGCCATCGGCAGAACGCACCCTGACACCGTCGATGACATTGACGTTGCCTTCATCATGCTGGCTCAGAACATGGCTGTGGATCTGGTCCATGGTGCCGAACTTCCTTGTGTCCTCACAGTCAATGCGGAGTTCTGGCGTTGCATGCTGGTCCGGCAGGGAGTCCATGAAGGCGGTGATTGACTGGCCAGATTCGACCATCTGGGTGATGACCCGCACCCCGGCATAGATGGCATCATCAAAGCCAAGATACCCGTCCTTGATGAAGATATGACCCGACATCTCACCGGCAAGTGGCGCGGAGATTTCCTTCATTCGCCTCTTCATATGGCTGTGGCCGGTTTTCCAGATCTCGGCCCTGCCGCCGGATTCGGTAATCAGCTGCAGCGCCGCCTCAGAGGATTTGACGTCGAGAATGATAGGCGCGCCTGCATGCCGTGAAGCGATGTCCTGTGCCAGATAGGCGGTCAGGAAATCGCCCGGCACCTGGCGCCCGGTGGCGTCGATCACGCCGATGCGGTCACCGTCGCCATCAAAGCCGATGCCAAGATCGGCCTTGGCGCTGGCAACCTCGGCACGAAGAAGGTCCAGCGTCTCCGGGTCCACAGGGTTCGGGTGATGGTTGGGGAAGGTGCCGTCGATTTCCGGGAACAGCACCTTGTGATGCCCTTCCAGCCGGCCGACAAGCGCTTCGGTTACCGGGCCGGATGCCCCGTTGCCGCAGTCCCAGACAACGGACAGGCCGGATGCCCGGGCAGCCCCAGCGAGCCGGTCTATATAGGCTGGCTGAATATCCTCATGTGCAACCTTGCCGCCATTGCGGAGGTCTATGCCGGCGCGGCTTGCCTCACCAAGCGCCAGGATGTCATCGCCAAAGAAGGAGTGACCGCCCATCACCATCTTGAAGCCGTTATGTGTCGGTGGATTATGGCTTCCTGTCACCTGAATGGCGCCGCCCGTATCAAGCTCATGCGCGGCGAAATACAGCATCGGCGTTGGACCACAGCCAATATCAATCACCTCGCCGCCACCTGCCCGCAGCCCGTCGATGAGTGCCGCGGCAAGGGCCGGCGAGGACAGCCTGCCATCACGCCCGACAGCGACCCGTGGCCCAAAGCCGCGATCCTGCTGCATCACGGCAAAGCTAAGGCCGATGGCAAAGGCATCATCATCCTGCAGGGTTTGCTGGTAAATCCCCCGGATGTCATAGGCGCGAAGGACTGTTGGGTCGAAGATGTGGTGTTTCATGACAATCTACCCGCCATCCAGCCCCGCAGATCGGCTTCCAGTGACCCGTTGGCGAGGCCGAAGGCGATGTTTGCCTGCAGGAAGCCGAGTTTTGAGCCGCAGTCAAACCGTTCCCCGGAAAACCGCAGGCCCTTGAAAGGTGCGCCGCCAATCTGCTTGGCAAGAGCGTCGGTCAACTGGATCTCACCGCCGGCACCTCGTTCCTGGCTGTCCAGTGCCTTGAAGACTTCCGGCGCTATGATGTAACGGCCGACAACACCAATTGTAGAGGGTGCCTCATCGGGTTTCGGCTTTTCCACCAGCCCCCGGACATCGACGACGCGGCCATCATCATCGCCGGGTGTGACAATGCCATAGGCGCCTGTCTGCTCGCGTGGCACATCCATGACGGCAACCATATTGCCACCATCATAGGCCTCGACCATTTCCCTGACACAGCTTTCGCCAAGGATCAGATCGTCAGCCAGCAGAACAGCCACCGGATCATTGCCAATAAGGTGACGCGCGCACCAGACAGCATGCCCGAGGCCGGCAGGTTGCTGCTGCCGGACATATTGCACCGCGCCGGGACCATGCATCATCGCCTTGACAAGGCTCAGCGCGTTGCTCTTGCCCTTGGCCTGAAGCGTAGCCTCAAGTTCGAAGGAGTGATCGAAGTGATCCTCGATGGCGGCCTTGTTGCGTCCGGTGACGAAGACGAATTCCTCGATTCCGGCTGCCGCGGCCTCTTCCACCGCATATTGGATCAGAGGCTTGTCGACCACCGGCAGCATTTCCTTCGGCATCGCCTTGGTGGCTGGAAGGAACCGTGTTCCGAGGCCGCCAACCGGAAAGATGGCTTTCTTGATCATCAGGTCAACCTTGCAGTGACAGATCGGTATTGGTAGGCATGGATAGCCGTGCTGGTAATGCCGGTCAAGATGTCAGAATGTTACTTTAATCCTGCAGGTGAACCATGCCTTCATTCAAAACCGAATCGCTTCGAGAGATTCTCCTGAAATCCGCCGAGGTAAAACGCCTGACAGCGGATGTTTGCAGTGATCCTGCCATGGAGGCGGCACGGATGATTGCCGCCTCGTTGCAGGCTGGTGGCAAGCTGATGCTGTGTGGCAATGGTGGATCCGCCGGTGATTCCCAGCATCTGGCAGCCGAGTTCGTCGCCACTTTGGATCATCGCCGGCCGCGCGCTGGCCTGGCGGCGCTGGCGCTGACAACCGACACATCCTTCCTGACGGCCTATGCCAATGATTTCGGCTATGAAGGCGTGTTCAGCCGCCAGGTTGAAACACTTGGCAAGGCAGGCGACGTTCTGATCGGCATTACGACCAGTGGCAATTCGGCGAATGTGGTCGCCGCCTGCCTCGCGGCGCGTGAAATGGGCGTAAAGACAATCGCCATGACAGGTGAGGGTGGTGGCAAGCTGGCCGACCATGCCGATATTCTGCTGGCGGTGCCAAGCAGCGTGACAATGCATGTTCAGGAATCACATATCGCGCTTGGTCATGTAATCACGTTGGCGGTTGAAAGGCTGCTTGAGGTCTGAGTCCCGAACCGGCGCGCCAAGCCCGCTGTCAAATTGCCAAATCCAGCCGTCATAATGTCATGGCTGGGATGACTGCTTGGCAATTTGCCAACTGGGCAGGGCCATCGGTCTGATGCATGATTACCTCATGAAACGGGATTTTTTTCGCAAGATGGGATTTGGCCTCGGCCCTGAAGATACAGTGCCCGAGGACCCGGTTGCCTGGGCCGATGCGCAGGTTGAAACGGTGCCACCGCTGATTTGGGATGGTGATATTCCAACAGCCAAGCAGCTTCTCGATGAGCGGGCGAAATTTGTCTATACAGATCGCCGGGTGATCCGCAAGAAATTCAAGGGTGACCGCAAGGCCTATCGCGAGGCGAAGAACCAGCTTCGCTGGGAGACCGGCCAGAGATATTACGAAAGCCTGGATATCGTCATCCGCCACAACACGGCGCTGCATTCCGAGGCGCCGGTGTTCGAGCGGCTGTGGCTGTTCTGGCACAATCACTTCACGATTGCCGAAAAGGACCTTCTTGCGTCCTGGAACACCGGCGCCTACACGCGCGAGATCATCCGGCCAAACATGTGTGGCAGCTTTACCGATCTGGTGAAGGCCGTGACCACTTCCTGGACGATGATCCATCATCTGGATAACAGCGAATCCGTCGGTCCCAATTCGAAGCGCGGCATGAAGCGCCGGCAACGCGGCAAGCCTGCCACGGTGAATGAAAACCACGCCCGCGAATTGCTGGAGCTTCATACAGTGTCACCTGCGGCGGGCTATACGCAGAAAGATGTGGTGGCGCTGTCCTATATCATGGCGGGGTGGGAAAATCGCTGGTCGGAGAAGCGCGAGGAATGCAATCCGGTCAGGTTCGCTGCCGAGAATCATGAGCCTGGCAACCATGTGGTCCTTGGCAAGACATACAAGCAGCGTGGCCTCAGCCCGAAAAGCAAGCTGATCGACGTCATCGAGGATCTGTGCGCCCATCCCAACTGCGCCGAGTTTGTCTCGACAAAGCTTGTTCGTCATTTTGTGAGTGATGATGTCACGCCCGAAATGGTGGCACCGGTGATCAAGGTCTGGCAGGAAACGGACGGCCATCTTCCGGCTGTCTACAAGGCGCTGATCCGGGTGGTCTACGACCATACCGGCACGCATAAGAAATTCCTGAACCCGGAAGTCTGGTTCCTGCAGAGTGTCAAGCTTGGCAAGGCCTCCTGGCCACCGAAGCCAGAAGCCATGGCCTATGATTTCAAGAGCAAGCCTCGCGGCATTGTGAACAGGCCGCGATCGCTGATGCGGGAAATGGGACACCACCCCTATCGGCCGGCACAGCCAAATGGCTGGCCCGACACCGAGGCAGAATGGCTGTCACCGGAATTGCTGATCCGGCGGTTGGCGGTGGCAAGACGGATGGCGCAGAAAACCACAACCCGTCCGGCGTTTGAAAAATCGATTGCGAACAATTTCGACAATGCCGCTGACGTCATGGATTATATGAAGGCGTGCAAGGGTGGTGGTTCAGCAGACTATTCCGCCGCCCGCACCGATGGCGTCTATCTGTTTCCCTGCGAATGGATGTTGAAGGTATGAGAGTGAACAGACGAGAATTCATCGCCGCCTGCGGGTCTCTCACGCTCGTGGGATCGCCTCTGTTCAACGCCCGTGCCGCCGGACTGACCAAGCGTAACCTTGTCATCATCATGCTTCGCGGCGGCATGGATGGCCTGACCGCGGTGCAGCCTCGCGACAATCAGATGAGCAAGGTCCGGCCCGACATTATCGTCGAGGGCACGAGGAAGCTGACCTCGGACTTCAACCTTCACCCGCGCCTCGAGGCCTTTCACGAATGCTGGCAGGAAGGCAGTGCCGCGGTCTATCACGCCACCTCCATCCCCTATACGGGACGGTCGCATTTCGATGGTCAGAACCTGATGGAGACAGGCGCGCATATGGCCTATGCTGAAAAGACCGGCTGGCTTGGCCGTGGCATGGATGCCGCAGAGCTTGATGGCCTGGCGGTGTCGCTTCCGATGCCGCTGCTGTTGCGGGGCAGCACCGGGCTCGACAATTATTTCCCGACCTATATGCGCATGCCCTCAAATAACGCGCTTGAAAAAATACAGGCCTCATACACGCCGGGGTCTGATCTTGCGCAGACATTGGACAGGATCAGGCACCGCCCAGCCGCGATGATGGTCCAGAATGGCGACAATGAAGCTCATGAACTGGCCAAGGTGGCGGCAGATGAGCTGGCGCGTGAGGACGGGCCGCGGATCGCCGTGTTCGATATTGACGGCTTTGACACACATGCCGCGCAGGGCGGCCGCGACGGCGAACATGGTGAACAGCTGAACAATTACGACAGGGTTCTGTCGGTGCTGAAGGACAATCTCGGTGATGCCTATGACAATACGCTGATCCTGACATTGACCGAGTTCGGCCGGAAGGTTGAGCAGAATGGCGGCTACGGCACCGAGCATGGCTATGGTACGGCCATCCTGATGGCTGGCGGGCTGGTCAGAAAGTCCGAGATCCATGCCGACTGGCCGGGCCTGAAGTTGAAGGATCTGTTCGAGGGACAGGATCTGAACGCCACCATTGACGCGCGGTCGATCTATTGCGCATCGATGGCCGCCTGTTTCGATGTCGATTTCAACTACATGAAGAAACATGCCTTCTGGGATGAGGAGCTGACCGACGTCACGGAGACGCTGTTCCGCGTCTGATGGCCAAGGTGGGTTTCCACCTAAATGCCGTGACATGCGAAATGGCATGGATGTTGCTCATGCAGCGCATGCCCGACGACAGATCAAACCGTTTGAAATTCCCGCGCCTGACCCCGCGCCTGATCCCGCGCCTGATCCCGCGACTGGCGCTTGCCGGCAGCCTTGCGGCGTGGCTGCTTGCGTCATCGGCGGCGTGGGGCCAGACAGGTTTCTCAACAACGCGGCTGGCGAGCCAACATGATGAGTTCGCCGGGCTGCAGGTAAAGCCTGAGCATCTGTCCCACCTCCAGGGCCAACCCCAGCTCGAAAAACACCTTGCCCGCATAAACCGGTTCCGCACGCTGTTCCACACAGATAACGAGCCATCAGATCATGAGGACACAGGTCTGCCGCAATCCCGGCTGGCAAGCGCAACCGTGGTGCCGCGTGCAGGTCCCGCTCCTGAAACAGATGTCACCGATCTGGCGATCCTGGAATTGGAAGACTCGATGTCATCCAGACAGTACCCGTCGACATTCTATCCCGGGGTTGGCTTTGTCTTTGCCCTGAAGACAATCAGCAAATGGTCAGAGGAAAGCATGATCAGCGCGCTTCGCGCCGGTGCCGTGCCCATCTACAACCAGTCCGGTGAAGTCATCGGGGTCGAGGATTCCGATACCGGCATGTTGCTTGGCGGCCGTCGCAGCTGACCCGCAGCAGCAACAGCTCATGCGGGGCGCTGCGGAGTGACGGTGTGCCTGTTCCAACAATTGAAGTTGCCCGACCGGATATTCCAATTACTGTGTTAGCGGTACCTAGCAAGGAACATCGACACCAGGGAGGTTTGCAATGAAAGTTACGTCAATCCAGATGAACAGCATTGATGACAAGGAAGACAACCTGAAGTCTGCCTTGGAATTGGCCGAGGCAGCCATCAAGGCTGACAAGCCGGATCTCCTGGCATTTCCCGAAATGATGGCGTTTTATGGCGGTACGATAGCCGACAGGAAGGACTCCGCAGAAAATATTCCGGAGGGCCGGACAACCGAATTCCTGTCCGCACTGGCGAAAAAACACGGGGTGTTCATTCACGGTGGCAGTTTTTACGAGAAGGGCGGCGACGGCAAGGTCTACAATACCTCTGTTGCCTTCAATCGTGATGGAGAGGTGATCGCCACCTACCGGAAAATCCACCTGTTTGATATCACCACGCCCGATGGCAAGGATTACAAGGAATCCGATACCGTAATACCCGGCAGCGATATTGTGACCTATCAGGCTGACGACATCACAATTGGATGCAGCATCTGTTACGATATGCGCTTTGCAGAGCTCTATCTGCGGCTTGCCGCGGCAGGGGCGCAGCTGATCATGATTCCCGCTGCCTTCACGCTGCAGACCGGCAAGGACCACTGGGACACGCTAATCCGCGCAAGAGCCATCGAAACCCAGAGTTACGCCGTTGCGCCGGCACAGTGGGGTGCCTATCCCGACGGCATGGGAGGCAAGCGCGAAACCTGGGGCCATTCAATGATCGTAGACCCCTGGGGCCTGGTCATCGCCCGGACGTCTTACGGCACCGGATGGGCCAGCGCGACCATTGATACTGATTATCTGAACCGTATTCGTACGGATGTACCGGTCGCCAGTCACCGGAGAATTGGCAATTAGCGCGATCCAAACCAGAGTAATCTTCCGGGAGTGTTTTGATGCAAAAATATCAGATAAACCCAATGCCACCGCAAATCGATCCGGCCCTTGTTTCGCGCTCGGCCACCGTCGAGACCGCAACCATAGGACATATCAGACAGCTTGGCTTTGCGGATCCTGCCATCGCGCCGATGATGCCGGCGAAAACAGTGATAGGTACGGCGGTGACACTGGCATTGCCGGGCCAGGATTCAACGCTCCTGCATGATGTCGCAGGCAGGTTGAGATCTGGTGATGTGCTGGTAATCGATCGGCTTGGTGATCACAAACATGCCTGTCTTGGTGGTGGTGTTGCCTGTGCAATCAAGGCGGCGGGATGTGAGGCGGTTATCATTGACGGTCCGGCAACAGACAGGCTGGAAATTCTCGATTTTGGCCTTCCTGTATGGAGCCGTGGTCTGTCGCCGGTAACGACTCGCCTGTATGACATTGGGGGCGCGCTGAATGTTCCGGTCAGTTGTGGCGGCGCCGCCGTTCTTCCTGGCTGGGTGGTGGTGGCGGATGACAGCGGTGTTCTGTTCATGCCTCCGGAAGAGGCGCCGCCATTCATTGACTGGGCGCTTGAAAAGCAAAGGCAGGAACCGGCGAGCCACAAATTAATTCGTGAAGATGGTGCCAAGCTTGGTGATCTGACCGGCGCGTCCGCAAAGGTTGCGGCGGCATTGGAGACCTAGGTTATTCAGGTCCCAGGATCAGATTGGGCAACCACAATGTCAGCTGCGGAATGTAGGTCAGCAGCAACAAAGCAACGATCAGGGGAATGAGGAACGGGATCACCGCTATCGCA
>SHBC01000001.1 GCA_004213025.1 SAR116 cluster bacterium | reverse complement strand
CGGCCGTGCGCTGGACGCCTCGATCAGATCACGCGCGCTGGCCAGCGCCACACGCTTTTCCTGCCAGGCCGCTCGCCGCACCGACCCGACACAGCCGATTTCGATACCGCGGTCGGTCAGACGCTGATCGGCATTGTCGGCCCGCAACAGCAGCCGATATTCAGCCCGCGAGGTGAACATCCGATAGGGTTCGGGGGCGCCGCGCGTGATCAGATCGTCAATCATCACACCTGTATAGGAATCCGCCCGCCCGAGGGTGAAGCTGTCGGTCGAACCCGACGCTCGCAATGCCGCGTTGATACCGGCGACAAGTCCCTGTGCGGCCGCCTCCTCATAGCCTGTCGTGCCATTGATCTGGCCAGCCAGAAACAGCCCCGGCATGGCTTTCAGCGCCAGCGTCCGGGACAACGCCCGCGGATCGATGAAATCATATTCAATGGCATAGCCATATTGCAGGATGCTGGCTGACTCCAATCCCGGAATGCTGGCAACAAGATCGTCCTGGACATGGCGTGGCAGGCTTGTCGAGATGCCGTTCGGATAGACCGAATGATCCTCCAGCCCTTCCGGCTCGAGAAAAATCTGGTGCGATTCCTTGTCGGCGAACCGTTTGACCTTATCCTCGATCGACGGGCAGTAACGCGGCCCCTGGCCGGCGATCTGGCCACTATAGACGGCAGACAGGTGGATCGATGCGGCAATGATCCGATGCGTTTCGGCGGTGGTGCGGGTGATGGCGCATTCGATCTGCGGAACGGTGATCCGGTCTGTCATGGTCGAGAACGGCACCGGCGGGTCATCCGCAGGCTGCCGATCAAGCCGGTCCCAGTCGATGCTGCGCCCATCAAGGCGCGGCGGTGTGCCGGTCTTCAGCCTGCCAACCGGCAGATCGAGCGCGCGGAGTCGCGATGACAGCATATTCGAGGGTGCCTCGCCAATGCGGCCGGCCGGTGTCATCTCTTCACCAAGATGGATCAACCCGCCAAGGAAAGTGCCGGTTGTCAGCACAACCGCGCCGGCGTGATGCGCCTCTCCCGCCTCATCAACAACACCGCAGCAAACACCCTCCCTGACCAGCAGATCGCCGACGGCCGCTTCAATCACTTCAACACCGGCCTCCGCGACAAGCCGCTGCACGGCATCGCGGTACAGCGCCCGGTCAGCCTGGGCCCTGGGGCCATGGACGGCCGGTCCGCGTGAACGGTTGAGCATACGGAACTGGATGCCAGAGGCGTCGATGGCGCGGGCCATGATGCCGTCAAGAGCGTCGATCTCGCGCACGAGATGACCCTTGCCAAGCCCGCCGATAGCCGGATTGCAGCTCATCTCGCCAATCCTGTCAGCGCGCATCGTCACCAGCGCCACCGAGGCGCCCATGCGGGCGGCTGCCGCGGCGGCTTCGCAGCCAGCATGCCCCCCACCGACAATGATCACGTCCCAACTCATCAGACTGTCCTGTAGTTATAACAGGGCGCTTTATGCGCCCTTTCAGGCTATTTTCCCCAACAGGGCGCTTTATGCGCCCTTTTAGGCTATTTTCCAATGCAAAAGCTGGAAAATATGCTGTCGAGGAGCTCCTCGACATCGACCTGACCGGTCAGCCTGCCAAGGCTGTCAGCCGCCCGCCGGTATTCCTCGGCCGCCAGTTCCGGCGCCGATCCAAGATCGAGTTCATCCGCCGCGCGCAGCGCCTCCACAGCACGGGCCAGCGCATGGCGATGCCGGGCGCGCGTGATGATGCTCTGCGTTTCTGGACGGTTCGCCGGCACCACCATCCCACGCAGCAGGTCCAGAACATGTTCAAGATCACCACCATTTTCATCGCTTTCCAATGATACAAGACACCCGGCCCCTGTGATCCCGGTCAGCTCCGCCGTCACACCAGCAGCCACATCAGCGTCCAGGCGATCGCGCTTTGTCAGCAGCACAGCCTGGCTTGGTCCGGCAAGATCCCGCAATTGCGCAAGCTCGTCTCGCCAGCCAGGCGTCGATGCATCAATGACAAGAAGCGCCGCGTCAGCCTCACGCGCGGCGTTCCGCGCCCGCCGCACCCCTTCTGCCTCGATCACATCATCCGTGTCGCGGAGCCCGGCGGTATCGAGAAGCGTCACCGGCACACCGTCAAGGTCGATTCGCACGCTGACGATATCGCGGGTGGTGCCAGCCTGAGATGACACGATCGCCACATCGCGGCCGGCAAGACGGTTCAGAAGGGTCGATTTGCCAGCATTCACCGGGCCGACAAGACTGACCGTCACGCCGGCGCGCACGCGCTCCCCCTCATGATCATCATCAAGCACCGCGCCCATGGCATCGGCAAGCGCCCTTGTATCGGCATGGATCCGCGCCTCGATATCGGCTGGCAGCTCCTCATCGGCAAAATCGATCACCGCTTCAAGCTGCGCCGCCAGCCGCACCAGCGCTTCACGCCAGCCATCGACAGGACGATGCAGGACGCCGTCACGCTGGCGCCAGGCCTGAAGCCGCTGCCGGTCGGTCTCGGCATCAATCAGGTCGGCAAGCGCCTCGGCACCAAGAAGGTCAATCTTGCCATTGGCAAACATCCGGTGGGTGAATTCGCCAGGTCCGGCAGGCCGCAAGCCATCCGCCTCGCCAAGCCGCCGCATGATGGCCGCTGTCACCGCCATCGACCCATGCGCGTGAATTTCGACAATATCCTCGCCGGTGCTCGATTTCGGGCCCTTCATGGCAAGGATCAGCGCCTCATCAAGCTTGCCGCCATCAGAATCGACAAGCTGCGCCACCTGGAACCGACCCGGCATTGGCAATGCGCACCCAAACAGTGCCGGCACAGCAAAGGCGCGCGACCCGCTGATCCGGATCACCGCGATGGCGGCGCGTCCTGGCGGTGTCGCCTGCGCAAAGATGGTATCGCTGTCGTCGCGCATGATAATGGTGCCTTCCTTTCGAAGCTGATATAGCCTGATCAGTGGCGGACGTCTTCATCAAGTTTCATATCATGTCCCGGCGACGCCATTATGAGCGCCGCTACAGATGCCGATAGGGGCGCCAGCATATAGGGGATGAAGGAGATGAACATGCAAGACCCGGCGGCAGAGCTGTTCCACACAACATTTCACAGCAAGTTCGGACATATGCGCGCCGTCAGTGACGGCCAGCATTTGATACGCCTCGACTGGGATCAGGACAGATTTACGCAACCCGATAAGCCGGATGATGTTTCACGTGAAACATGCCACCAGCTTGCCGCCTATCTCGCCGGTGAGCGACGATCATTCGACCTGCCATTGCTGGCGGCGGGAAAATCCGCAACCGGACGGTTATGGCTGACAGCGATGGCGCGGATCCCCTATGGGACGACGATGAGTTATGGCGCGTTCGCGGCCCTCGCCGGCAAGCCGCAGGCCCCGCGTGCCGCCGGCACCGCCTGTTCGACAAACCCGATACCGATTATCTATCCCTGCCACCGCGTTGTGCAACGAGGTGGGGGGCTGGGAAATTACGGCGGTGGCAGCAGCCTGTCGCCGCGGCATCCCGATAATCTGGGCCGCAAGCAGGCGCTGATTGATCTTGAGAGGGCCTTTGCCTAGCCGGAACCTGGTCTAGCTGTTCATCTGCTCGAAGAAATCGTCGTTCGACTTCGAATGCTTCAGCTTGTCGACCAGGAATTCCATGGCGTCGACCGGGCCCATCTGCATCAGGATGCGGCGCAGAACCCACATCTTGGCAAGCGTTCCCTTATCGACAAGAAGCTCTTCCTTACGGGTGCCCGACCGGGTGATGTCGATGGCCGGGAAGGTGCGCTTGTCAGACAGCTTGCGATCAAGGATGACCTCGCTGTTGCCGGTGCCCTTGAATTCCTCAAAGATCACCTCATCCATCCGCGAGCCGGTCTCGATCAGCGCCGTCGCGATGATGGTCAGTGACCCGCCTTCCTCGATGTTCCGCGCCGCGCCGAAGAAACGCTTTGGTCGCTGCAGCGCGTTGGCGTCGACACCGCCGGTCAGAACCTTGCCGGATGACGGCACCACGGTGTTGTAGGCCCGCGCCAGACGCGTGATGGAGTCCAGCAGGATCACGACATCGCGCTTGTGCTCTACGAGTCTCTTTGCTTTTTCTATAACCATTTCAGTGACTTGAACATGTCGCGCGGCAGGTTCATCAAAGGTCGATGAAATCACCTCGCCGCGGACGGACCGCTGCATGTCGGTCACTTCTTCCGGACGCTCATCAATCAGCAGAACGATCAGATAGACTTCCGGGTGATTTTCCGAGATGGCGTGGGCGATGCTCTGCAGCATCATCGTCTTGCCGGTCCGCGGCGGTGCCACGATCAGGCCACGCTGGCCCTTGCCCATTGGCGAGACAAGGTCAATCACCCGCGGGGTGTTGTCCTTCTTGTCAGGATCGAAAGGCAGCTCGAGAGTGAGCTTGTTCTCCGGATAGAGCGGCGTCAGATTGTCAAAATTGATCCGGTGCCGGACGGCTGTCGGCTCTTCAAAATTGATCGTCTCGACCTTCAGAAGCGCAAAATAGCGCTCACCATCCTTTGGCGCGCGAATCTCACCCTCGACGGTATCGCCGGTCCGCAGACCAAACCGCCGAACCTGGCTCGGCGACACATAGATGTCATCCGGCCCGGGAAGGTAATTCGATTCCGGCGCGCGAAGAAACCCGAACCCGTCGGACAACACTTCAAGCACGCCACTGCCATAGATGGCGACGTCATTATGGGCAAGCTGCTTGAGGATCGCGAACATCATATCCTGCTTGCGCAGGGTACTTGCGTTCTCGATCTCGAGCTCCTCTGCATAGGCAAGGAGATCGGCAGGCGATTTCTGTTTCAGTTCCTGAAGGTGCATGGTCTCGACACGCTGGTAACGGCGGGGACGACGGGTTGGCCCGTGAATATTGGGGGAAAGCCAGGGTCAGTTGAAAATTTATGACAGATTTTGCCGGTGCACGTCAATCGCAATGTCAATGAAGCTGAATTTTCAGAGCGGTTTCACCACAGCCATGACAACGATGATGATCATCAGCACGGTCGGCACCTCGTTCCAGATCCTGTAGACACGGCCCGGTCGTGGCGGCTCGTCATTCTCCAGCTGTCGGCGCATTTTGGAGAACACACCATGACAGCCCGCCATGGCCAACACACACACCACCTTCACCTGCATCCAGATCTCGAGCAGCAATTCGGGTGCGAGAACAAGCATCCAGATGCCGAACAGGAAGCTTGCGATCATCGCCGGATTCATGATCGCCTTCAGCAGGCGGCGCTCCATGACCTTGAAGGTCTCGGCGCGAACCGACCCGATGGTGGTATCGGCATGATAGACATAGAGGCGCGGCAGATACAGAAGGCCCGCCATCCACGCGATGATCGAAATAACATGAAGCGCCTTGATGATCTCGTAACTCATCACATCTGTCCTCGTATCCGTGCCACCAGATCATGGACATGCGGCTCGGGCGTCTCCGGCGTTATGCCATGGCCAAGATTGAAAATATGCGGTCTGTCGGCCAATGCCCCAAGAATGGCATCAATTGCCCGGTGCATCGACGGACCCCCGGCGATCAGGCTGAGCGGATCAAGATTGCCCTGCAAAGTGATATGGCGCGGCAGATTTGCCGCCGCCCAGCCGATATCAACACCATGATCAAGCCCGACACCATCAACCGGCGTCTGATCACAATAGGCAAGCAGCCCTTCACCGATGCCTTTCGGAAATCCGATAACGGGCTGTTTTATGCCCTCGCCCCTGAGAGCCGCAATGATTTTCTGCACCGGTTCAATGACGACACGCTGCCGGAAATGCGCCGGCACGGCGCTTGCCCAGCTGTCAAACAGCATCAGCGCATCCGCACCGGCGCGTGCCTGGAGCACGAGAAACCCAATTGTCGCATTTGTCACGATCTCGAGAAGCTCGTCAAACTGCCGGTCATTGTCCCACATCCATTTTCGCGCATTGGCGAAATCGCGCGAGGATTGACCCTCCAGCATATAGGTGATGATGGTCCAGGGCGCGCCGGCAAAACCAATCAGCGCCTTGTCATCTGGCAATCGTGACCTGCAAAGCGACAGCGCCTCGGCAACAGGCGCCAATTTCGTGGCAATCTGATCGAGATCGCCCTCGTCCATGTCAGTGATTGTGGCGAGCGGGTCGAGGACCGGTCCCTGCCCCGGGATAAATCTGACATTCCTGTTCATGGCCCATGGCACAAGAAGAATATCGGAGAAGATGATGGCCGCATCGAATCCGAACTTGTCGATTGGCTGCAACGTAACCTCGACAGCCTTTTCCGGGTTCAGACAGAATGAGATGAAATCCGGTTCCGATGCCCGCACCTGTCTGTATTCGGGAAGATAGCGTCCAGCCTGGCGCATGAGCCAGAGTGGCGGCGTTTTCTGGCTGGTGCCGGATAATGTGTCGAGGAAGAGATTGGTCATGGCGATACTCTCTATACAATAGATAGATATATATAAAGGGATTGATGGATAAGTAGGGCCTGGGGAAAATTCACATCGCAGCTTTGTCCCCGCCCTATCCCCAGTTTCATCACCAGATGTGATGTTCTGCCATCAAGGCTGAGTGGGGGGTTTTCAGATAATCCCCATTACTTACATGGCTGCAGATCCATGTTGCCCGGATGGGGATAGTGTCTGGCGTTAGCGCCACTTCTTCACATGTGCCCCATGGCCGGTCCGTTTCATCCCCAGAAAGCCGGAACCGGCGCACATGAAATCCCCAGCAGATTGTCCCGCGCCACCACCGCCGGATTTGGCCTGTTGGCCGTGTTCTGCACCACCCTGGCATCACCCTGGCATCACCTTGCCATGATCGTGATTTGTGAAAACCCGTGACAGCCCTGATCCTACATCCTAATTTCACCACATGAATGACACGACCCTGCACATCCATCTTGTGTCTGATTCCACCGGCGAGACGGTGCATCAGATCACCCGCGCCTGTGTCGCCCAGTTTTCCAATGTGCGGACAACCGAACATGTGTGGACGCTCGTGCGGAGCCACAATCATGTCGACGCTGTCTTTGCCGGTGTTGACCGCAATCCCGGGGTCCTGTTGATGAGTGTGGTGGATGAGGATCTTCGCACCGAGTTCGAGCGCCGCTGTACCGAGCGCGGCATCCCGCATGTCTCGGTCCTTGATCCTGTTGTTGATCTGCTTGGGCGGATCCTCGGCAAGCCGATGCGCAACCGCCCCGGCGGGCAGCGCCAGCTCGACACCGCCTATTTCGACCGTATGGCAGCTGTTGAATTCGCTGTCCGCCATGATGACGGTCTGAATATGGGCGAACTTCATGACGCCGATATCCTGCTTGTCGGCGTATCGCGGACGTCGAAAACCCCGACATCGATGTATCTTGCCCATCGGGGATACAAGGTGGCGAACTATGCGCTGGTTCCAGATGTTCCCTTTCCGGCCCACTATATCGACAGGCTGAAGCTGTTTGTTGTTGGTCTGACCAACGATCCGAAACGTCTGAGTGTTGTCCGCAAGACGCGGCAGATCGCGCAATCGGATGAAAGCAATGTCACTTATACCGACCTTGAGAGGATCACCGAGGAAGTTCGAAACGCACGGCGGCTGTTTGCCCAGAACCAATGGCCGGTGATTGATGTCACCAGACGCTCGGTCGAGGAAACCGCCGCGGCTGTCATCCAGCTTCACACAAACTGGCAGGAACAGAATTCGTGACCGGGGATGGTTCTGTCGTTGTGCTGCCAGCCGGGCCATTGTTGCTGGCATCGGCCAGCATGACGCGCCGCCGGCTTCTGGAAAATGCCGGGTTTGAGATCGCCGTCCGCGCCGCGCCGGTAGATGAACAGGCCATCCGTGGCAGCTGCGCCGCAGAGGGGATCGCGCCTGGCGATGTTGCGGTCATTCTTGCCGAATTGAAGGCACAGGCCGCCTTGTCGCGAGATGCCGCCGCGCCGGGACAGTTTCTCCTTGCCGCTGACCAGATCCTCGAGATTGATGGCGAGATGCTTGGCAAGCCGGCTGATCAAGCTGCTGCGGCGCAGCAGCTGATGCGTCTTCAGGGGCAGACACATCGCCTGCACACCGCGGCGGTGGTGATGCGTGATGGGGTGCGGATCTGGCACCATCTTGGCGTCAATGAGATGGTGATGCGCCAGCTTTCGGGGACCGAGATCGAAACCTATCTCGACCATCTTGGCGAGGCGGCCTTGTGGAGTCCGGGAAGTTACCAGATCGAATCCATCGGCCTGCATCTCTTCACCCGCATCGGTGGCTGTCATTACACCATCCTTGGGCTGCCGCTTCTCGAGATCACCGCATTTCTTCGTGAACATGGTCTGCGCCTGACCGCGGCCAACCCGGCCGGGGATGCCATTTCATGATCATCATCGGCCTGACAGGCGGTATTGCGTCGGGAAAATCGACCACGGCGGCGCTGTTTCGCGAGCTTGATATCCCGGTTCATGATGCCGATGCCGCGGTTCACGAGATGATGGCACCTGGCGGCGTGGCGACCGGCAAGGTGGTGGAGGCCTTTGGTGGCCAGATTCTGGCGCCGGACGGGTCGGTCGACAGGCAGCGTCTTGGCGGTGAGGTGTTCGCCGCCCCGGAGCGCCGAAGAATTCTGGAATCCATTATCCACCCGCTCGTCGCCGCATCGCGCGACAGGTTCCTGGCAACAAGCAGGCTAACCGGCGTACCGCTTGTCGTTCTTGATATCCCGCTGCTGTTCGAGACCGGTGGTGAGGCTTTGTGTGATTTCGTCATTCTGTGCAGTGTCGATCCTGACACACAGAAACGGCGGGCACTGCGCCGCAACGGCATGACAGAGGACAAGCTTGCCGCCATCCTGCAAAGCCAGATGCCGCTTGCCACAAAACGCGCCATGGCCGACGCTGTGATCGAGACCGACCATGGTGTTGACGCGGCGCGGCAGGCGCTTCTGGCCATTCTGGATGGCCCAGTGCGGCAGCTGCGTGAGACCAAAACGGGAGACAGGCGGGATGCGTGAAATCGTCCTTGATACGGAAACCACAGGAATCAACCCGTCAGATGGCCACCGCATCATCGAGATTGGCGCGCTGGAGATGTTCAACCAGACACCGACCGGTGAACAATTCCATATCTATATCAATCCTGAACGTGAAATCGATGCCGGCGCCGTCAATATCCACGGGCTGACGCAGGAATTCCTGTCCGACAAACCGGTTTTTGCCGATGTGGTGGCTGGATTTCTGGAATTTATCGGCGGCTCGCAGCTGGTGATCCATAATGCCCCGTTCGATATGGGCTTTATCAATGCCGAGCTGACGCGTCTTGGCATGGCGGCGCTGCCGGTGGACCGGGCTGTTGACACGCTGACCATGGCAAGGCGCAAGTTTCCCGGCGCGCAGGCCAGCCTCGATGCGTTATGCCGCCGCTTCGAAATCGACAACAGCCACCGTGATCTTCATGGCGCGCTGGTTGATGCCGACCTTCTTGCAACCGTGTATATAGAGCTTCTTGGCGGGCGGCAGAGACATCTGTCGCTGGAGCCGGATGGCGGCAAACCCGCCGCCGGTGCACCGGAAGCCGACAATGCCGCGTCGGCCTTCACATTGAATGGTGATCCGTCGAAATTCGACCGGCCGCATGGTCCGAGTGATGAAGAGCTGGCGGCACATCGGGCGCTTCTCGCGCGCCTTGAGGACCCGGTCTGGAACCGGTGAGATCAGTCTGCTGTCAGGCCTCGCCGTCAGTCTCGGACGACGCCAGCGCTTCTTTCTGGCGCTCGATATTGGACTGGTAGACGGCGACAAAATCAATCGGCTGGATGCTCAGCGGCATGAAACCGCCATCGCGTGTCATGTCCGAAATGATGGCGCGCGCGAAGGGGAACATCAGACGCGGCGCCTCGATCATGATCAGCGGGTTCAGATCGTCGCGCGACGCGCCCGGTGCCGACACGATGGCCGCATAGGTCAGCTCGGCCAGAAACAGCGCCTTGTCCTCGGTCTTGGCGTTGGCGGACAGTGACAGGATCACCTCATATTGCTCGCTGTTCAGCCCGCGCGCGCCGACATTGACGCCAATTTGCACGTCGGGCTGCTGTGGCGGGTCGATCAGAATGTCGGGCGCGTTCGGGTTCTCGAAGGACAGATCCTTGATATATTGCGCGTGAACGACGATTTGCCGGCCTGCCGCCTCGGCCTGACCGTTGCCACCAGCCTCTGTCTCGATCTCTGTCTCGGTGCTGTTATCCGACATGCTCTGATCCTTCTTTCATCGTGAGCCCGTTATTCTGGACCTATATTTGGGGGCCTATATTTGGGGGCCTGTTATTGTGTTGCTCTTGGCCTGTTTCAGTCGCCGCGATAGCACGGATCCGGCTGTTGCGACTAGTCCTTCTTGTCGATCGGTGTTGTGCGGGTTGGACGCTCCTCGAAATCGCCCTCGATGATGTCGTCTGCGCCGCCACCTGGTCTGTCTGTCGCCCCGTCAGGCATTCTGTCTGCCGCCCTGTCTGCCGCATGTGGCTGCTGCCGGTCACCCCGGGACTGGCCAAAAGGCGCCGCATTGCCAAACGGCATCCGCCCGCCCATCACGAAACTGCCACGCGCAGCAATCCGCTTCAGGATCAGCGCGCCGACAATGGTGCGAATCCCGGGAAGGAACATCACCAGCCCGGCGGCATCGGTCAGATAGCCCGGAATCAGCATCAGCACCGCGCCAACCAGCACCGAGACCCCTGCCGCAAGCGAGGCAACAGGTGCCTCACCACGGGCCAGCTGCGCCTGCAGTGATCCGGTGATTCGCCGCCCCTGTGATCGCAAAAGCGAGATTCCGATCATTCCGGTCACGAAAATCCCGATCAGAGTCAACAGCACCCCGGTGGCGCTGCCGAGAGCGACGAAAACCTCGATTTCGGCCCATATCCAGAGGATAAACCCGATAAGATAGACAATTGGCACTGTTATTCCGCCCAATTCAGGAAAAAATTACCAGCAGCAGCTTGCTGGATTCTCAAGGCAACATATGTATCCTATGACTCTGCATTGTAAGAGGCTTTGCAGAGAAGACCAAATCATCCCGCTGGGGGATCCCGTGCCTTTCATTGATATTATCATTTTCGCTGTCATAGCCGTCCTTCTGGTCCTGCGCCTGCGCTCCGTTCTGGGGCAGCGCACAGGCTATGACGAGCAGCCATCACGTGGCGAGCCGCTGGATAACGGTTCGGCCGAGGTTATTTCCATTGAGTCGGGCAGGCGCTCTGAGGCCGGTGACGGCCACGGGCTTGCCGCGCTGAAGAAAGCCGACCGGCAATTTTCGGAAAAACAGTTCCTGAATGGCGCCGCTGGCGCGTTCGAGATGATTCTGTCTTCCTATGCCGAGGGTGATGTTGCGAAGCTGAAACGACTATTGAGCTATGATCTGTTGCAGAGCTTCACACAGTCGATCCAGCAACGGTCAACCGATGGCGAAACACTGAACATCTCGCTTGATGAGCTTCGCGACCTGCGAATCATTGACGCCAAGGTCTTTGACAACATCGCTTCGGTGACCGTTGAGTATCAAAGCACGCAAACCCGCCTGCTGACCGACGATGATGGCAACACCATCGAGGATGAGGATACAGGGACGCGCGATCTGATCGATATCTGGACCTTTGAGCGTGACCTGACGCTTGATGATCCGAACTGGAAGCTGGCTGAAACCGAAACACCCGACGGGGAGTGATTCCCCGGCGGGGTCATGGCGGCCCGGTCGTGACCACCGGGTCAAGGTGGCCGGATCGTGGCGAATGGGGACATGACCAAACATCGTGACAACCAGGCCGATAAAAATGCCACCGATGATGACGCCACTGTCTGGAAACGTCTGACAGAGGGTGTGAAACCCTATCGTCCCGACCCCCCTGCGCCGACCCGCCCGAAATCATCACCGCCGGCCCCGCGCCGTCGCACCAGACCGGTGCCGGTGGCGAGATCAATCCCGGCCACGCCTCCAATCAAGAAACCCGACCCGGTCGATCTTCGCGCCGGCGAGCATGCCGGAATCGACAAATCGACACGCCGCCGCCTCGCCCAGGGTCAGATGGCGATTGAGTCACGTCTTGATCTTCATGGCCTGACCGCCGCACAGGCCGAACGTCGCCTCTCCGGCTTCATTGACAGTGCGGTCAGGCAGGGGTCGCGCTGCGTCCTCGTCATCACCGGCAAGGGTGTTGAGGGCAACGGCGTTTTGCGCCGCCTTGTCCCGCAATGGCTGAAGTCGCCGCCGCTGGCGCCGTTTGTTCTGGCCATTTCGGCGGCCCGCCCCGGCGATGGTGGTGACGGCGCCCTTTATGTGCTGCTTCGCCGCCGTCGCCAGGCGCCATGACCCCGTTTGGTGAAAGAATGCGCGCCCTGCGCGCCGTCCGCGGCCTGACCCAGCAACAGCAGGCGGACCAGCTTGGCGTGTCCAAGGCCTATATCTCGGCACTGGAGACTGGCGCGCGCGGCCGTCCCTCGGCGCCGTTTGTCGATCAGATATGCGTCTGGCTTGGCCTGATCTGGGATGATGCCGAGGAGTTGAAGGCGCTTGCCGCCCGCTCGCACCCGAAACCCACAATCGATGCCAGTCACTCGCACGCTGCCGCCGTCGAACTTGCCAATCTCATGGCGACGCATATCGGCTCGCTTGATGAGCTGGCATGCCGGCGCCTGATCGTTGCGTTGCAGGATGAAGTTCAAAAACGGAGCCGGTGAGGCAGGACCAGCGGAGCGTCTCGCCAGAACAGATGGCTTTTGTGGGTTTCCAACTTGTGTTACCACAGCGCCGGCGGGGCATACGGCCCCGCTATCACCCGTTCACTCCATCTGCCGAGGTTGCTGGTCCAGATGACGCCGAAGAAACTGTCCACACATGTCCCCCGGATTTCGGTGGAGAGCCCGTCACGGCTCAGCAGCGTCGATATCGACGAGCTGTGCGATGCCGCCGAGGGCGGAATTCGCTCAGGCGGTGGTTTCGGCTGGCTGACACCGCCGCCACGTTCGGTGATGGAGGATTACTGGCGCGGTGTGCAGATGATCCCGGAAAGACACCTTATCGTCGCCAGGCTGGACAAGGTGATCGCCGGTTCCTGCCAGATCGTCAGCCCGCCCCGCAACAATGAAGCGCAGGCCTTCACCTGTCAGCTGACGACATTCTTCGTGGCGCCCTGGGCGCGTGGTCATGGTCTGGCCCAGATGATTGTCGCCGAGGCCGAGGCGCTGGCAAAATCCAAGGGATTTACGATGATCAGCCTTGATGTCCGGTCGACCCAGGATCGTGCCATCCAGTCCTTCGAGGCCCGCGGATTTGTCCGCTATGCGGTGAATGATTACTATGCCCGCGTTGAAAATGACTATGTGTCCGGTTTCTATTACCACAAGGAGCTGACGTGATGGCCCATCACGACCAGACAACCTATGACGACCAGAACATATTCGCCAAGATCCTGCGTGGCGAAATTCCCTGCAACAAGGTTGCCGAGGATGAACACACCCTGGCCTTTGCCGACATCAACCCGGCACGCGCCGTTCATGTGCTGGTGATTCCCAAAGGCGCCTATGTCGACTGGCAGGATTTTGCCGTCCGGGCCTCGGCTGAGGAACAGGCCGCCTTCACCCGTATGATCGCCCATGTCGCCGAGGTGACAGGCATTGCGGATAGCGGTTTCCGCGTGATCTCGAATATCGGCGTCAATGGACATCAGGAAGTGCCGCACCTCCACATGCATGTCCTTGGCGGGGAGCCGGTCGGGCGTATGGTGGATCGCGGGTAGCCCCGTCATAACAGGCTAAATATCAGAAAAATCTAATAAACTTGCAGGTGTGCTGGCCACTGGCCATCATGGCTGATCCATTGGTATGAGATCACACACCATGCATGCAAGCGTCAGGACCGTCGCCTTTCGGGGCATCGACACCATTCCGGTCGATGTTCAGGTGCATGTGGCGAACGGTCTGCCATCGATGGCGATTGTCGGGCTGGCCGACAAGGCCGTTGCCGAATCCAAGGAGCGTGTGCGCGCGGCGCTGGCCTCGATCGGCCTTGCGTTGCCGCCAAAACGTATCGCGATCAATCTGGCGCCAGCCGATGTCGTCAAGGAGGGTGCGCATTTCGATCTGCCGATCGCGCTTGGTCTTCTTGTCGCCATCGGCAGTATCCCGCGTGACGCTGTCGATGGTCATATGGTGCTTGGCGAGCTGTCGCTTCATGGTGCCATTGAGCCGGTGTCGGGTGTTCTGCCAACAGCCATGGCGGCGGTGGCCGCCGGCCTTGATCTGATCTGTCCGGCAGGCAGTGGCCCCGAGGCGGCCTGGGCAAGCGATCTGGCGATTGTCGCCGCGCCTGATCTGATGGCCCTGCTCAATCATCTTCGCGGCGTGCAGCATCTGCCGCCGCCACAGGCCGAATTGCTGCCGCCGACACATGACGCGCCTGACCTAGCTGACCTGCGGGGCCAGGAAACGGCGCGCCGCGTGTTGGAGATCGCCGCCGCCGGCCGTCATAACCTTCTGATGATCGGGCCGCCAGGTGCCGGTAAATCGATGCTTGCCGCCAGGTTGCCGGGCCTGCTGCCGCCCCTGTCACCGCGTGAGGCGCTTGATGTGACGATGCTTCATTCGATCGCCGGCCAGCTTGCCACCGGCGGGCTGGTGCAGAGCCGCCCGTTCCGTGACCCGCACCATTCGGCCTCGATGGCGGCGCTTGTCGGCGGCGGTGCGCGGGCACGGCCAGGCGAGATTTCGCTGGCGCATGGCGGGGTGCTGTTCCTTGATGAGCTTGCCGAACTCGCCAAGCCGGCGCTCGACGCGCTGCGGCAGCCGCTGGAGACCGGCCAGGTCGTGGTGGCGCGGGCCAATCATCACGTCACCTATCCGGCGCGGTTCCAGCTGATTGCCGCGATGAATCCCTGCCGCTGCGGCTATCTTGGCGACCCGGCGCGGGCCTGCACCCGGGCGCCGGAATGTGGACGCACCTATTGCGCGCGTGTGTCGGGACCGATGCTGGACAGGTTCGACATGGTGATCGAGGTTCCCGAGGTCAGCGGTCAGCTTCTTCTCGATCGGACGCCGGGAGAGGCGAGCCTTGACGTGGCGCGGCGGGTTGCCGACGCATTGGCGTTTGCCGCGCAACGCCTGCCGGCGCCGGAAGATGAGACCGATACCCCGCTGCGGGATGTCAGCCCGGATGCGACATCCCTGCTTGAGCTTGCGATCGAGAAAAAGTCACTTTCGGCGCGCGGGTTTCACCGCGTCCTGAGGGTGGCGAGGACGATTGCCGATCTGCAGCAGCAGCCGGTGATCGACCGTGGTCATCTTGCCGAGGCGCTTGGCTATCGCGCCATGCCGTTGCTGGCGTGACCGGATTTCTTGCGCTCGATCGTGTCCCAGGTCATCGCCGCGATGTTGGTTCCGGTCAGCCGCTGGATCTCGCGGATGCCGGTCGGCGAGGTGACATTGATCTCGGTCAGATAATCACCAATCACGTCGATGCCAACAAACAGCAATCCGCGCTTGCGAAGCTCTGGGCCGATGATCGCACAGATCTCGCGGTCGCGCGCCGTCAGCTCGGTGGCCTCGGCGGTACCGCCAACATGCAGGTTTGAGCGCGCCTCGCCAGCCGACGGCACACGATTGACCGCGCCGACAGGCTCACCATCGACAAGGATCACCCGTTTGTCGCCCTGCCGCACCTCTGGCAGATAGCGCTGGACCATCACCGGTTCACGCGACACAGCGAGGAACATCTCCAGCAGCGCGTTCAGATTCTGATCACCCGGTGCGAGGCGGAACACCCCGGCACCGCCATTGCCGAACAGTGGCTTGACGATGATGTCCTGATGATGATCCCGAAAGGCCTTTATGGCTTCGGTATCACGGGAAATCAGGGTTGGCGGCATCAGTTCGGTGAACATCGTCACCAGCAGCTTTTCAGGTGCGTTGCGCACTTCGGCCGGATTGTTCACCACCATGGTCGAGGGCGGCAGCATCTCAAGAAGATGCGTCAGCGTGATATAGGCCATGTCGAAGGGCGGGTCCTGACGCATCAGGATCACATCGAAGCTGTCGAGATGGCGGCGTTCCGGAGCGCCGGCGGTGAAATGGTCACCTGCCTTGTCGCGGAGGGTCAGGGTCTGCCCAACAGCCTCCACCCGGCCTTCATTCAGTGACAGGCTGTCCGGTGTGTAATACCAGAGGGTGTGTCCGCGCGTCTGTGCCTCGAGTGCCAGCGCGAATGATGTGTCACCGGAAATGTCGATGGACCCGATCGGGTCCATCTGCAGGGCTATGGATAGCGGCACCGCCGGCTCCTAGTCGCGCAGATCGCTGCGAAGCTTGATGTAATTGACCACCTGCTGGGCGAAACGGAGTTCCCGCGCGTGGCCGACAACGCGGTTCATTTCCTCGGCATCGGCGGCAATGCCCGACAGATATACCGTGCCATTCACCACATCGATGCTGAAATTCAGCGAGGACACATCGGAATCGGCGATCAGCTTGCCGCGAAGCTGGGCGCTGGCGGCCAGATCCTTGGCCACATCCTTCAGCGAGCTGCGGTCAACCACCTGAATTTCATTCACCACCTCGCGGACGCCGCGCACTTCCCAAGCAAGCTTTGTCGAGAGAATCTTTTCCTCCGGTGTTTTCACCTTGCCGGTCATCAGCACGGCGCTGTCATTCACCGAGACATCGACATCGATGAACAGGCTGGAATCATTCTGGATGAATTTGTCATTCAGCTTTGTCGCGATCAGATTGTCCGATACCGAGGTCGACAGCCCCTTGTCGGTCGATGAGGCGGCAACCGCCGCGGTGCCGGCGCCAATCACCGCCGGCGCGCAACTGGCGGTGACAATGCCGACAAGGGCGATGATCGCAATCGGCAGGGCAAGTCCTGCGCGGAGACGGGGGGCGGCGCTGAAGGTCCCGCCTAACTTTGCTGCTGACATTCTGGGCTGTTCCCTGATCTGTGAGTGATGCTGCTGGTGACTGACGTTATTTGCAGGTGACGCAATTTGTTAGGTGACGCAATGTTACAGGTGACAATATGTGGTCAATGTGCCGCCTGCCGAATCGACGGTCAAGGGGTGGCACCGCAACACTGGTCACGCATCGCACCGCCACGCGTCCTTCAGATGGCGAACAGGCCATAATCTGGCACGTAAAGGTGGCGAAATCTGGACAAGGTCGAACCGCCATTCGGCACTGCCTGGCAGGCGTTGCCGGGATGCGAATTCTTCCGCGGCGCGGCAGATCCGGCGCCGCTGCTGTGGTGAGGGAATGCCGCTTTCATCGGGGTGGCGGCGGAATTTCACCTCGCAGAAGATGATCACCCGCCGGCGCCGCGCGACAATATCGATCTCGCCAGCTCTGCCGCGCCAGCGATGCGCCATTATGCGGTGCCCGGTCAGGCGCAGCCAGATCATCGCCAGCGTCTCGGCGCCCCGTCCCTGACGCTCGGATTGCCGGCGATCACCCATCGCGTTCCGGCCTTTTGTCTGTATCGGCCGTCAATGCCAGCGCCAGCCGGTAGATCCGGTTGCGCGGCAGGCCGGTCGTCTCGACAACCGATTTCACCGCGTCACGAAGCCGTTGCCCTTCAAGCTCAGCGCGCAGCATCGCTGCCAGCTGATCATCGTCAAACGCCGACGCGTCGGCCGGCTTGCCGGCCACCAGCAGCACGATCTCGCCTTTCAGACGTTTCATGCCGGCAATCTGCATTGCCAGTTCGCCAAGATCGCCGCGAAGCACCTCTTCATGCATCTTTGTCAGCTCGCGTGCCACGACAGCCTGGCGCGGGCCCATGATCTCGGCCATGTCGGACAGGCTCTGCGCCAGACGCGCCGGTGTCTCGAACCAGATTGTCGTTGCCGCAAGGTCGGACAGTTCGGTGATCTGGGTGTGCCGCGCGCCAGTGGCACTGGCAAGAAAGCCGGCAAACATGAAGCGGTCGCTGGGAAGGCCGGAGACAGCCAGCGCCGCCAGCACCGCGCTTGGCCCCGGTACCGACTGCACAGGAATACCCTGCTCGCGGCAGGCGGCGACAAGCTTGTAACCCGGGTCGGAGACCAGCGGCGTGCCGGCATCGCTGACAAGCACGACGGACCGCCCCTGTTCAAGCTGGGTGATGATCCAGGGCCGCATCTCTGCCCCATTATGGTCATGATAGGGCACCATCCTTGCCTTGGTGTTGGTGCCCGTCAGCCGCAACAGCTTGCGGGTCACACGTGTATCCTCGCAGGCGATCAATTCGGCGGCGGCCAGTGTTTCGGCGGCCCGCGGCGAGAAATCACCAAGATTGCCGATCGGGGTTGCGACAAGGATGAGGGTGCCGGCGGCGGTCATAGTGTATCCGTCATGGCGGTGGCGAGGGTCAGAAGATATAGCCGATTAATGACTTGCGCGCAAAAACAGGTCATCATGAAATATCGGCCAGATGGGGCAGGCCAAAGGAGAGGGTGAATGACAAGGTTATGGCAGCTCGGTGCGACGCTGGTCCTGTTCACGGGACTGGCGGGATGCGGTGTGGCTGTCGACCAGCGCGCATTGCAGACGACGGCCGCGCCGCCGCCACAGGCCAGCCCTGTTGAAACAGCCCCCGAACCAGTTCCTGAAACAGCCCCCGAAACGCCATCTGTGACAGTGACAGCAGGTCAGGCGGCAACGCTTGAGACATCTGCGTCCGGTGAATCCGAATCTGAGCAACCGGTCACCGATGCGCCGTCGCCCGAAATCGCCGGCAGTCAGGTGGACAGCGGCGTGGCGGCAGCCGAAAATGATGAAACTGTCGAGATTGCCAGCCTCGCCCCGTCAGCGGCGACCAGCATTGATGATCTTGTGAAATTCACCAAACCACCGGAAACCCGAACCCCACCGGAAACTGAAGCCCCGGCAGAAACCCCGGCAGAAACCCCGGCAGAAACCTTGGCAGAAACCTCGGCCACCCCGCAATCTGGCGCCGGCGCCGGTGAACCGGCGGATGACGCAGACGCTACAGGGGATGTGGTTGGGGACATCATCTGGAATCTTGAAGCTGCCAACCGCGCGCGACCCGCGCCGCCGCCAGCGCCACAGATACCGGTCGGTCCTGACCCGTCTCTTGCCAGCGACGCGCTTGAAGCGGCGTTTGCGCAGATTGCCAGGCGCGAACATGCGCTTCCCGATGACGTCTTCGTGCTGCCTGCAAAGGCGCAGGGCATGACCCGCATCGCGCTTCTGATACCGGTCACCGGGCCGAACGCCGCGCTTGGCGCGGAGCTTCAGAACGGCGCGGAACTGGCGTTGTTCTCGGTGCGTAATCCGAAGATCGAGCTTCTTGTCCTTGATACGCATGGTGACGGGCCGGAGGCAGCCGCCAGCCAGGCGGTGGTTGCCAAGGCTGATATCATCGTCGGGCCGCTGTTCTCGGACGCTGTCGTCAGCGCCCGCAGGATCGCCAGTCAGGCCAATATCCCGATGCTGGCGCTGTCGAACAATCTGCAGATTGCCGGCCGCGGAAGCTGGCTTCTTGGCTATGTGCCGGAACAGCAGGTCGATGCCCTTCTCGGCTACGCGCTGACCAGTGGCCGTAACAGGGTCGGGATTATCGCCGAGGATGCCCCGTTTGGACAGATTCTCGCCAGACACGCCGTCGACAGGCTGGCGCAGTTCGGCTTGCGGCCCGAAGAATTGTTGACGCTGACAAGCACCATGCTGGCGGATGAAGATCAGTTGAAATCGGCGATCCGGAACTTCACCGGCTATCAGCCCCCCGCCGAGGATGAAACCGCGCCGGCCTTTGCCGATCTGCCGCCATCGCGGTTCGACGCGCTGCTGTTTGCGGGAAGTGCCGATTTTGCGCTCCGCACGGCACCTGTCCTTGCCTATTACGATGCTGATCCCGAGCGTGTTCTCTATCTTGGCAACGGGCAGTGGAATCAACAGCGGATTCTGACCGAACCGTCGCTTCAGGGCGGGGTGTTCGCCTCCCGGCCGACCGGGCGTGACGAGGCCTTCACCGCGCTGTGGTCAGATGTCTGGGAATCGCGTCCTGGGGCGCTGGCGCGGCTCAGCTTCGATGCGATGGCGATGGCGACGGTGCTGACCGGCCAGCAACGCCAGCTCTGGCAGGCGTCGCTTGAATCGGAATCCGGGTTCAGCGGGTTCAGCGGGGCTTACCGCCTGCTTCCGGGTGGCGGCAACCAGCGCGCCTTCGAGCTTCGTCAGATCAAGGGCGGTGTGTCAGATGTCCTGCAGCCGGCACCTGACAAGATCTAGCTCTGAAATATGTTGTCTCAGCCGGCGGGCGAAAGATCGGCCAGTATGCCGTCGAGAAGCAGCCTGCCTGCAGGCGTGGCGCGGAGGTTTCCGCCTTCGATCTCCAGCATGTCAGATTCGATATATCTTGCCATCGCAGCCTCATTCAGCCACACAGCGCGTCGCCCAAACCGCGTGTCCATGCTGGCAAGCGGCACTCCCTCGCTAAGGCGCATTCCCATCATCAGGCATTCGGCAATGGTCGCGTCGTGATCATCCTCGCTCACAATGTCGATGGCATGACCATCGGCCTCGACCGAGTCAAGCCATGCCGCCGGACTGCGGCGGGTGGCAAGCCCCAGCCTGCCGCCAGGAACGGTAAGCCGGCCATGCGCGCCGGGACCGATGCCAATCCAGTCCTGGGCCCGCCAATAGACAAGATTGTGACGGCAGGCCTCACCTGAGGCGGCATGGTTGGAAATTTCATAGGCTGGCAGCCCGGCGCCGGCCATGATGTCGTTGGTTGCCTCATACATTTCGGCTGCCAGATCGTCATGCGGGATCAGCCTCTCGCCGCGACGGCTGCGGGTGTGGAATATCGTCCCCTGTTCGATGGTCAGCTGGTAGAGCGACATATGCGTCAGGCCAAGATCGAGCGCCTCGTAAAGCTCGGCCTGCCAGTCGGCAAGCGTCTGGTCGCGCCGTGCATAGATCAGATCGATCGAGGCGCGCGAGAAATGCCGCCGTGCCGCGGTGATGGCGGTGCGGGCATCCGCGGCGGAATGTTCGCGGCCGAGAAAACCCAGCCCCGCATCGCGAAGCGACTGCACGCCAAGCGAGATTCGGTTGACCCCGGCGGCGCGAAACCCCGCGAACATGGCAGCCTCACTCGAGGTCGGATTCGCCTCGGCGGTGATCTCCACATTGCCGGAAAACCCGAAATACCGGTCCGCATCTTCCAGAATTCCGGCGACCAGCGATGGCGGCATCAGGCTTGGTGTTCCGCCGCCGAGGAAGACTGAGACAAGCGTGCGCCCGGCCCCGTAATGCGCCGCCATATGCGCCATCTCGCGCTGATAGGCGGCGGCAAAGCGCGCATGGTCAATCTCCTGCGCGACATGCGAATTGAAATCACAATAGGGACATTTGGCACGGCAGAACGGCCAGTGGATGTAGAGCGCCAGCGGGATTTCAGCGCTCTCGGTGCTGCTGGTTCGGGGTGTCATGGAAAGCAGGCGGTGACAAGCTTGGCAAAGGCTCTGGCACGGTGTCCCATCGCCAGCTTTGCCTGCGGCTCCATCTCGCCAAAGGTGATGTCATGCCCCTCGGCGACAAAGATCGGGTCATACCCAAAGCCGTTCTGACCGCGTGGCGGCCAGACAAGGGTCCCGTCGATCCGTCCCTCGAACCCTTCCTCATGCCCATCCGGCCAGCACAGTACGAGCGCGCAGATGAAATGCGCCCGCCTGTCCTTGCCGCCGGTCGCCGCAAGCGAGCTTTCCACCTTCTGCATGGCCAGGATGAAATCCTTGTCCGGCCCGGCCCACCGCGCCGAATAGATCCCCGGCGCGCCATTCAGTGCCGGCACGACAAGGCCGGAATCATCGGCAAGCGCCGGCTTGCCGGTGGCCACCGCGGTGGCCCGCGCCTTCAGCGCCGCGTTGCCGAGAAAACTGTCCTCGGTTTCTTCCGGTTCGGGAAGATCATAGGTCTTCGCCGAGGTGACAAGGAAGGGCCTGTCGGCGAACAGCGCCGCGATCTCGCGAAGCTTGCCGTCATTGTGAGATGCAATGACCAGCTCATCCTCGGTGAACATACGTGCCATCACTCATCCTGCCGTCACTTACCCTGCCGTCACTTACCCTGGTCGCTCAGAGCGCGCCGCGCACCGCGGCAGCCTGCAGCGTGAAGAGCTGCTGGCACCCGGCTTCCGCCAGATCGAGGATGCGGTTCAGCTCGTCGCGGCTGAAGGGGCGCTCCTCACCTGTTGCCTGGATTTCCACCAGCCCGCCATCGGCGCTGAGGACGAAATTCGCATCAACCTCGGCGGCGCTGTCCTCGCCATAATCAAGATCGGCAATTGGCTGGCCTTGCCAGACGCCGCAGGAAATGGCGGCAACATGGTCGGTCAGCGGCTGGCGGGTGATGGAACCGGACAGCAGCATTTTCTCGCAGGCAATCCGCAAGGCCACCCAGGCGCCGGTAATCGCCGCCGTTCGGGTGCCACCATCGGCCTGTATAACGTCGCAATCCAGCTTGATCTGGTGCTCGCCAAGTGCCCCAAGGTCGGTGACCGAACGAAGCGCCCGCCCGATCAGCCGCTGGATTTCAAGCGTCCGCCCGCCCTGCTTGCCGCGCGCCGCCTCGCGGTCGGTGCGGCTGTGCGTTGCGCGGGGCAGCATGCCATATTCGGCGGTCACCCAACCGCGCCCGCTGTTGCGCAGGAAATGCGGCACGCGATCCTCGACCGAGGCCGTGCACAGCACATGCGTATTGCCGAATTTTGCCAGGCAGGAGCCTTCGGCATGCAAGGACACCCCGGCTTCAAGCGTTACGGAGCGGAGATCGGCGGCCGTGCGGCCGGAGGAACGATTCATGAAACCCTCGCAAAAGATGTGTCGGCCAAAGATGTTTCGCCCAAAGATGTTTCGCCCCGGCAAGAGGTGCGGCGGCAACAGCAAGATTGACCCGTTATCAGGCGTTACCCTAAGCTGGAAAGATGAACGACGCCACCCTTCTTGGCCTGAAACCAAGGGCCATCGAAATTTTTAACGCGCTTGTCGCGGCCTATCTTGAATCTGGCCAGCCGATCGGATCGAAAACGCTGGCACAGCGGCTTCGTCTTGATCTGTCATCGGCGTCGATTCGCAGCAACATGAGCGATCTTGAGGCGGCGGGGCTATTATTCTCCCCGCACATTTCGGCCGGGCGTGTCCCGACCGAAACCGGCCTGCGGATGTTTGTCGACGGGTTGATGGAATACAGCTCCGACCTGACGGATGAAGACCGGCTGTCCATCGATGGTGAATGCTCCATGCGCGGCATCTCTGTTGACGATCTTCTTGAAAAGACGACTCGCACCCTGTCCGGGCTGTCGCGCTGCGCCAGTCTGGTGCTGTCCCCGAAGAGCAATGCCGAGCTGCAGCATTTCGAATTTGTGCCGCTTGGCGAGGATCGCGCGCTTGCCGTGCTGGTGCGGATGGATGGTCGTGTTGAAAATCGCCTGATCGATCTTCCCGCCGGTGTGCCGCAATCGGCCATGGTGCGGGCCAGCAATTATATGAATGCGCGGCTTTCTGGACGTGATCTTCTTGCCGCCACTGGTCTGATCCGGTCTGAAATCGCGGCCCAGCGGGCCGAGCTTGACGAGATGTCCCGCCAGCTTGTCGAGGCCGGTGTCGGGCTGTGGACCGAAGGCGATGCGGCAGAGGATGCCGTACTGGTGATGCGTGGCCAGGCCAACCTTCTCGAAGATGTCGAGGCTGGCGACGATCTCGATACGATCAGGCAATTATTCTCCGAGCTTGAGGCGCGCGAGAATGCGCTTCGCCTTCTCGAGGCGACAAGCGGTGGTGACGGGGTGAAGATCTTTATCGGCGCCGAGCATCGGATGTTCGTGAATACCGGCTGCTCGCTTGTCATCGCGCCCTATCACAATGCTGACAGAAATGTCATTGGCGCCATCGGCGTGTTGGGACCGCGTCACATGAACTATGCCAGAATCATCCCGATGGTCGACTACACCAGCCGCGCCATCGCCGCCGTCCTGAGCTGAGCGAACAGATCGGCCAGCATCTGGCGCAGCCCTGCCAGCCATGTGTCATTGATGAACCTGACGGCATCGCCAAACCAGGCTCCAACGACAAGATTCCGAAGCTCGATATAGCCTTCATGATGACCCCATAACACCACGCATCCGGCAGCGATCACGACAACAAGGCCAATCATCACCCTGTCCAGACGCGCCGCGTTGCCGGCCCTGTAATGGGAAAAACTGGCAAGACAATAGGGGCAGGCCAGCCTCAGCGGCCCATCCTGTCTCTGGCCCTGTTCCTGGCCCCGTTCCTGGCCCGGCACCCGCAGATCAGCGCCGCAGCCCTGACAGACAATCATGTGATGGCTGTGCCGCGCCGAGACCGATCGGTCGAGCGGTCGCCGGACATCATGCGCCGGCCCCCTATCATCACGCGGGCTTTGCTTTTGAATGGTGAACACATGGCGGCAGTGGTGACAGCGCACCGGCATGTTGTAATAGCGCCGCAGACTGTCCGGCACGGTGAGGGCGTTTTGGCAATGCGGACATTCCAGATGCATCTGTGATCACGACCCGTCGGCTGGACGGCGGGATGTGCCGTCCTGTCCTTTGTGCCGTGACAGTGACTAAAAAATCGTTAGCGGGTGGAAAAAATCACCTGGCGATCCGTCCGCGGGATCAATCGTCGGATTTTTTGGCCGCCGGTGCCTTCTTGGCGCGGGCGGTTGTCTTCGTCTTCGCCGCCTTGCCGGAAGCAGTCTTTTTGGCGCGTGTTTTGGCGCCAGTTTGTGGTTGTGCCACGGGAAGTTCCTGCATCGCCTCGGCAATGGCGGCCTTGATCATCGGACGAAGATCGGCTTCCACCACCGCCTGTAATTCAGCCCGCATTGCGGCCACAAGTTCGGCCTTCATCGATGCCAGATCGACCGGTGCCGGTAGATCTCCTGATTTCACATCTCCGGATTTCACATCTCCGGACGGTGCATCGCCGGACTGCGAATCACTAGGCTGCGAATCACCGGACTGCGAATCACCGGACTGCACAATGGCGGCGGCAATCTCGTCCATCGCGGCTTCGATGTCCGGATCGTTATCGGATCTAATCTCAGGGGAATCAATCTCAGGGGAATCAATCTCACTGGCACCAATATCACGGGCGTCAATCTCATCATCACCCGTGCTTTCGGGCGTTTCAGGCGGCGCTGATTTGGCGGCAACGTCGATTTCGACAGCGCCTTCGTTAGCGTCTTCACCGGTGCCAAGCGCGGGTTCATCCTCCCAGGCCTGCCGCACAAGCTCGCGGATGTCGCCGATATCAAGGTCGGACAGCGCATCCCCGCTGGCTGGTGTCGGCGGCTCGCTTGGCAGTGGCTGATCGGCTGGATCGACTGGATTGGTTGTGGCGGCCTTACCATCGGTGTTGATCGCACCGCCTGTCCCGGTGTTGATGTCGGCCGCGACGTCCGAAAGGTCGGCTGTTTCGGCTGTTTCCGGCGTGTCATCCGCCGGCGATGTGTCTTCAATATCGACGGCCGTGCCGAAACTGCCGCCAAGACTGTCATCAAGACTGTCATCAAGGCGGCCATCAAGCTTGCCACCGGGAGTCGGCGCAATCAGCACGTCCAGATTGCCTGTCATGTCACCGGATGCTGGTGATGCCTCATGGTGGCCAGTCTCACCATGCATTTCACGCTCAGCGAGGTCGCGAAGATCATCGAATCGGCGGGCGATTGACGGCCGGTCATCACTGGCGGGGATTTCAAAATCGGCATCCCGGGCCACATCAGCAGATGCCACGGCCTCGGATTCAATCACGGCGAACATCGCCTGGCCGTCACCGGCGGATTTCTGCGACTGCTCATAAAGCGCTGTGATTGATTGCCTGACTGTTGCCATCGGTCTCTACTCTGTCTGCGCGGCGGTGATCCTGATCAGCCGCCATGGTGATAAGTCTCGCATATTCAATTTCTGCCGACAACATGACCTGGCGGGTCCTGTTGACCGCAATCGATGACGCAACTTCCATGCCGTTTATGAAGATTCCGGTCCGCTTGCCCTTGGCTGACATCACAAATGGACCTAAATAACGCTACGCAAAGGACGAAATGTCCGGTTGGTGCCGGCGGATATGAAGGACGGATGATGACAGAGAAGAAAAAGGACGCGGCAACAGACGCTGCCCCTGACGAGGATCTGAACACAGGCGAAGGGGTTGAGGCGGCTGCACAGGCGGCTGCAGACAGTGATCAGGCGGGCGAATCGCCGCCGTTTGACATTGATTCGGTACTTGATGCCCCCGACCCGGCGGGCGCGGATAATACCTTCGAGGCACTTGTTTCTGAACGCGATTCGCTGAAGGATCAGCTTCTTCGCGCGCTTGCCGATGTCGAGAATATGCGCCGCCGTACCGAGCGTGAGATCGAGACGGCCCGCAAATACAGCCACACCGGCTTTGCCCGCGATCTGGTCGGCGCGATCGACAATCTGGCCCGTGCCATCGACGCCGCGCCAGCCGCCGATGATGAGGCGGTCGGGGAATCGGTAAATGCGCTGATTACCGGCCTCGAGATGAGCTGGACCGAGATCCAGTCCACGATGGAACGTCACGGGATCAGGCGGATCAGCCCGCTTGGCGAGAAATTTGACTATAATTTTCACCAGGCGATGTTCGAGATGCCACATCCCGACCAGCCGCCAGGGACCGTTGTCGAAGTGGTGCAGCACGGATATGTGCTGCATGACAGGCTGCTGCGCCCGGCGATGGTGGGCGTCGCCAAGGCGGCGGACCCGGCGCCCGATGCCGAAATGCCTGCCGATGATGGTTGACAGAGCACACTTGCAACCGCGAAAGCGCGTCTTATATGGACGGTGTAATTCAACAGTAAGAGCATGACCTGCCAGCGCGGTGCCAAGGGCGCTACAGGACCAAATGCCGCAACTTCATCAGGGTGTCAGTCTTAAGAAAACTGGTGAAAAAGAAAGGAGATCGTCATGGGGAAAGTTATTGGTATCGACCTTGGAACGACAAATTCATGCGTTGCCGTAATGGATGGCAAGGACGCCCGCGTTATTGAAAACGCCGAGGGCGCCCGCACCACTCCATCGATGGTGGCCTTCGCCGATGATGATGAACGGCTCGTCGGTCAGGCTGCAAAGCGCCAGGCGGTGACCAACCCGGAAAAAACCCTGTTCGCGATCAAGCGTCTGATCGGGCGGCGCCATGATGACAAGGCGACGAAGAAATTCGCCGAGCTTGTGCCCTATGAAATCACCAACGCGAAAAATGGTGATGCCTGGGTGAAGGTCGATGGCGAGGAATATTCACCAAGCCAGATTTCCGGCTTCACGCTTCGCAAGCTGAAGGAAGATGCCGAGGCCTTCCTTGGCGAGAGCGTTACCCAGGCCGTGATCACCGTGCCTGCCTATTTCAACGACTCGCAGCGCCAGGCAACCAAGGATGCCGGCAAGATTGCCGGTCTTGAAGTTCTGCGGATCATCAACGAGCCGACGGCGGCAGCGCTTGCCTATGGCCTCGACCGCCGCGAATCCGGCCTGATCGTTGTCTATGATCTTGGCGGCGGCACCTTTGATGTGTCGATTCTCGAGGTTGGCGATGGCGTCTTCGAGGTGAAGTCGACGAATGGCGACACGTTCCTCGGTGGAGAGGATTTCGATCACCAGATCATCCAATATCTGGCCGATGAATTCAAATCGAGCGAAGGCATCGATCTTCGCAAGGACAAGCTGGCCCTGCAGCGCCTGAAGGAAGCTGCGGAAAAGGCAAAGATCGAGCTGTCCTCGGCAGTACAGACGGATGTCAACCTGCCCTTCATCACCGCCGATGCAACCGGTCCCAAGCACCTCAACGTCAAACTGACCCGCGCCAAGCTGGAACAGCTTGTCGAGGAGCTGGTGCAGCGCACCATCAAGCCGTGTCAGGCAGCGCTGAAAGATGCCGGTGTGAAGCCTGGTGAGATCGATGAGGTTATCCTTGTCGGCGGCATGACCCGGATGCCGAAAATCATCGAAACGGTGAATGAATTCTTCGGGGCCGAACCACATCGGGGTGTGAATCCGGATGAGGTTGTGGCCTCCGGCGCCGCCATTCAGGCCGGTGTCCTGACAGGTGATGTGAAGGATGTCCTGCTTCTCGACGTTACGCCGCTGTCGCTTGGCATCGAGACGCTTGGGGGTGTCTTCACCCGTCTGATCGACCGCAACACGACAATCCCGACGAAGAAGAGCCAGGTGTTCTCGACCGCCGATGACAACCAGTCGGCGGTGACCATCTCGGTCTATCAGGGTGAGCGTGAGATGGCGTCCGACAACAAGCATCTCGGCCAGTTCAATCTGGAAGGCATTGCGCCGGCGCCGCGTGGCGTGCCGCAGATCGAGGTGACCTTCGACATCGACGCCAACGGCATCGTCAAGGTCAGCGCCAAGGACAAGGCAACCGGCAAGGAGCAGGAAATCCGTATCCAGGCCTCCGGTGGTCTTGATGACAGCGAGATTGATCGCATGGTCAGCGAGGCCGAAGCCAACGCCGAAGAGGACAAGAAGCGCCGTGATGCCGTTGAGAAGCGGAATCAGGGTGAGGCGCTTGTCCATGGCGCCGAGAAGGCGATCACCGATCTTGGTGACAAGGCCGATCCGGCGGCAAAGGCCGAGGTCGAGGCCGGCATCGCCGCGCTGAAGGAAGTCCTTGAGGGTGACGACATCGAGGCCATCGCGGCCAAATCGGCCGAGCTTTCGCAGTCGATGATGAAAATGGGCGAGGCGGCCTATCAGGCCGAACAGCCCGCAGGCGACGCCGAGGGTGGCAATGCCGGCGATGAGGAAACCGTCGTCGATGCGGAGTTCGAGGAAGTCGATGGCGACAACGCTGCCGGCGACAAGAAATAGCCCTTCAACCCATGACGCGGGTGGACGGTGATGCCACCGTCCCTCGCCAAATTCCATTGGTCAGTCTGGCGGCGAAGTCATGAGCAAGCGTGATTACTATGATGTTCTCGGCGTGTCCAAGGACGCCGATGAATCTGCGCTCAAAGCCTCCTATCGCAAACTGGCGATGAAGAACCATCCCGACCGGAACCCGGATGATGAGGAGGCAGCGGAGCGATTCCGCGAGGCCACCGAAGCCTACGAGGTTCTCAAAGATCCGCAAAAACGCGCTGCCTATGACCGGATGGGGCACGCCGCCTTTGACAATGCCGGTGGCGGCGCCGGTGGGTTCGGCGCCGGTGGTTTTGGCGGTGGCGGGTTCGGTGGTGGCGGTTTTTCCGACATCTTCGACCAGATGTTTTCCGAATTCTCGCGTGGTTCCGGTGGCGCCCAGCCTGACCGTGGCGGCAACGACCTTCGCCATGACATGAACATCTCGCTCGAGGAGGCCTTTTCCGGCGTTCAGCGCGATATCAACGTTACCGTGCCTGTCGGCTGTGATGAATGCGACGGCAGCGGTTCGGCCGCCGGCGCGCAGCCGCAGAATTGTGGCACCTGTGGCGGCAGTGGCCGGATCCGGGCGCAGCAGGGTTTCTTTGCTGTCGAGCGCACCTGCCACAGCTGTCAGGGCATGGGCCAGGTGATCACCGATCCCTGCGGCACCTGCGGCGGTGAGGGCCGGGTACGGCAGAGCAAGGTGTTGTCGGTCTCGGTACCGGCAGGCGTTGACAGCGGTAACCGCATTCGCCTGTCCGGCAAGGGCGAGGCCGGCTTCCGCGGCGGTCCTCCAGGCGATCTCTATATCTTCATTTCGGTTGACCCGCATCCAATCCTGGTTCGCGACGGGGCCGATATCCTGACCCGTATCCCGGTGCCGATGATCACAGCGGCGCTTGGTGGCAGCATTGATGTGCCGACGGTGGAAGGCCGGATGGCGCGGCTGACCATCGAATCGGGAACGCAGTCCGGGCGCCGCTTCCGCATGCGCGGCAAGGGCATGCCGGTGCTGCGCCGCAACACGCGCGGTGACCAGATTGTCGAGGTGCAGGTCGAAACACCGACCAACCTGACAAAGAAACAGCAGGACCTTCTGAAACAGTTCAGCGAGGCTGGCGGCACCAGCCCGGAAACCGACAGTTTCCTGAAGCGGGCGCGCCGGATCTGGGCTGACGACGCCTGATTCTGCCTGATTTTGGCCAATCCTGGCCAATCCTGGCCGATCCTGGCCAATCCTGGCCAATCCTGCCCGATCCTGGCCAATCCTGGCCAATCCTGGCCGATCCTGGCCGATCTTGCCCGATCTTGCCCGATCTTGCCCGATCTTGCCCGATCTTGGATGATGCCGCCTAATCAAAGGACCGATTTCATCTTGCTCTGCCAGCGTGGGCTTTATAGTCTCGCCGCATTCGGCGAGGAGGGCCGCGGCCATGACAACCCCCATGACATCATCCCCCATGACATCCTCACGGATCAAAATCGGAATCCCGGGCGCCGCCGGCCGCATGGGCCGCATGCTGATTCGCGAGATTGCCGCCGCGCCGGACCTTGAACTGGTTGCCGCAACCGACCGTGCCGATGCCGAGGCCATTGGTCAGGATAGCGGGCTGCTGGCCGGCACCGGAACGAACGGCGTGCTGATTTCAGGCAATCCCGACAGCCTTGCCGACGCCGATGTCGTGATCGATTTCACCAGCCCCGTTGCCAGCGTCGCGCATGCCAAAATCGCCAGCGGTCATAACTGTGCCATGGTTGTTGGCACGACAGGGCTGTCAGGCGATGACGAGACCGCGCTGGCGGCGGCGGCGAACTCCATTCCGCTTGTCTATTGCGCCAATACATCGATCGGCGTCACGCTTCTGGCAAGGCTTGTCGAACAGGTGGCGGCACAGCTTGTCGAGGGATGGGACATCGAAATTCTGGAGGCACATCACCATCACAAGGTCGACGCCCCGTCCGGCACCGCGCTGGCGCTAGGCGAGGCGGCGGCGCGTGGGCGGGGGGTCAAGCTTGATGAGGTGTCCGACATGGTACGCCAGGGTCAGACAGGCGCGCGCAAGCCGGGTGACATCGGGTTTGCGGTGCTTCGCGGCGGTGATGTAACGGGCGAGCATTCGGTGATTTTCTTTGGTGATTCCGAACGTGTTGAAATCTCGCACAAGGCGACTGACCGCGCCATTTTTGCCCGTGGCGCCCTGCGTGCCGCGCGCTTTGCCGCCAGCGCCAGACCCGGCTTCTATGACATGAATGACGTACTGGCTGGCTAGGCCTGGTCCATCGTTTTCTGGTCCATCTTGGTCTGGGCCATTATTTCCACCCAGTGGCGGCGGCAGAGTGAGATGTAGCGCTCATTGCCGCCGATCTCGACCTGTGCGCCCTCGCGGATCACCCGTCCTTCATCATCCTGCCTGACAACCATCGTCGCCTTGCGCCCGCAATGACAGATGGTGCGAATTTCCCGCAGCACATCGGCAATCGCAAGAAGGCGTGCGCTGCCGGGAAACATATTGCCCTGAAAATCCGTGCGAAGACCGTAGCACATCACTGGAATGCCCATTTCATCGGCGATGCCGGCAAGCTGCCAGACCTGTGCGTCGGTCAGGAATTGTGCCTCGTCGACCATTACGCAGGCAAGTGATGCGCGGGCGGTCTCCGCCGCCACAAGCGCCGTCATGTCGGTCTCGCCATCAAACACGAAAGCCGCCGATTCTAGGCCGATCCGTGATCCGATCCTACCCTCGCCGATCCTGTCATCGAGCCGCGCCGTCAGCAGCAGCGTGTTCATCCCGCGCTCGCGATAATTATGTGAGGCCTGCAACAGGATGGTTGATTTGCCAGCATTCATCGCGGCGTAGGAAAAATACAGCTTGGCCATCGGAATCCTCGTGAAACGGCCCGTCATACTGCCGCCGGGCGCGGCTTTTGTGAATGGAAAAAGCACAGCTTTATGGGTAATGTCGTCCGACACCACCCGCAGGAGCACAGCATTATGAACGCGTCGCAGGACCCCCGTCTGACGGTGATGGATCACCCGCTCGTTGATCACAAACTTTCAATCCTTCGTGATCATGAAAGCCCGCCGCACCGCTTCCGGCACACGCTTCATGAATTGTCCTGGCTTCTGGCCTATCCAACCTTCGCCGCGCTGAAGACGGACAGTGTGGAGATACAGACACCACTTGAGGTGATGACGGGCCAGGCGATGCAGCCACCCTATCCCTGCCTGGTCTCGATCCTGCGCGCCGGCAATGGTCTGATTGACGGGTTCAGCCAGGTCTGTCCCGAGGCCAGTGTTGGTCATCTGGGACTGTATCGGGATCATGATACGATGGCGCCGATCTCCTATTACAACAGCCTGCCAACCGATATCACCCAGCGGCAGGTCATCCTTGGCGACCCGATGCTGGCCACCGGCGGCAGCGCGGTGATGGCGCTGGACACGCTTCGTGAAATTGGCGTCAGGGATATTGTTTTTTCGTGTCTGGTGGCGGCGCCGGAAGGTGTGAAAGCCCTTCATGACGCGCATTCCGACGTGCCGATCGTTACCGCCGCCCTCGACCGGGAATTGAATGAATCCTGCTATATCCTGCCGGGCCTTGGTGATGCCGGCGACAGGATCTATGGCACTGGCTGAACGCCCTAATCAGCCAGCCTAATCAGCCAAATTCTCAGGCCCGAAACTTTCCGGCAGCAACTCGCCAAGGGTGAAGCGCCGCTGCAGCCCGTGTGGCCCGCCGACAAGAACAGGCGTCGCGGCATCGCCGAATTCACGAATGCGCTGGCGGCAGGCACCGCAGGGCGTGCACAGAAGATCGCCGTCACCGCCAGCCACGGCAATCATCACAATCCGCGTGCCAGCCGCCATCACCATCGCGGCGATGGCGCTTGCCTCGGCGCAGTTGCCGACAGGATAGGCGGCATTCTCGACATTCGCCCCGGCATGGATGGTGCCGGTCTCATCAAGGATGGCGGCCCCTACCGGAAAGTTGGAATAGGGGGCATAGGCACGGCCCATCGCGGCGATGGCGGCCGTCATCAATCGCGACTCATCCTGCATTGGTGCCTGCCTTGCATCCTCCGGCTTTACGTCTTCTGGCTTTATGTCTTCCGGCTTTATGTCTTCCGGGGCTATTCCTTGACATAGGGTTTGCCAATGGCCGCCGGTGGCCGCGCCTGACCGACAAGCCCGGCGACAACGACAATGGTTGCGATATAGGGCGCCATCGACAGGAATTCAGACGGAATCGGCGTGTTCAGGATCGACAGTTTCTGCTGCAGCGAATCGGCAAAGCCGAAGATCAGCGCCGCGGCCAGCGCGCCAAGCGGATGCCAGCGCCCGAAGATCATCGCCGCAAGGCCGATGAAACCGCGCCCGAAGGTCATGTTCTCGTCAAACCTGCCGACCGACCCCAGGGTGAACCACGCGCCGCCGAAACCTGCCACCATGCCGGCCGCAACAACATGCGCGTAGCGGGTCTTGATGACGTCGATGCCAAGCGTGTCGGCGGCACGCGGATGCTCGCCGACGGCGCGGGCGCGCAGCCCGTGCCGGGTGTGGAAGAGATAATAGGTCGACAGGGTGACCAGGATCAGCGCGCCATAGACAAACAGGTTCTGGTTGAACAGCACCGGCCCGACAAGCGGAATGTCGCCAAGCACCGGAATCTTGAATGACCGGAAGGGCGACGCCTTGTTGAGCCAGCGATATTCGGCAAAGACCTGGCTTGAGACATAGGATGTCAGGCCAAGGACAAACAGATTGATCACCACCCCGGCGATGATCTGGTCGACCCGGTAGGTGATCACCAGCGCCGCCAGCAGCAGGCCGAACAGGCCGCCAGTGATCATCGCGCAGATAATGCCGGCCCAGCCGCCCATCAGCGAGCCGAACATGGCACCGGCAAAGGCGCCGGCAAGAAGCATGCCCTCAATGGCGATGTTGATGACGCCGACACGCTCGCACAGGATGCCGCCAAGCGCGGCAAGGGCGATCGGCACCGCGCGAACAACCGTGGCCTGCAGCATGCCTGTCAGCGAGATGGCCTTGCCGGCGGTCGCCCAGACAAGAAAGGCCATGGCCAGAACCACCAGCCCGATGCCAAGCGCCAGCGCCGTCCAGCGGCCACCGCCCTTCAGGAACAGCCGCGTGCCAAGGAAGGCCAGCAACACCGAGGCAGCGACATTGAACCATTGGCTTGGCAGCGTCAGATTGCCAACCGCCCATTCATCACGCGGCCGCGAGATGCGGAAGGTCGAGACCGAATCCCAGGGCGTGTCGAGAAGAAAGGCGACGATCAACGCCAGCGCGATCAGCACGCCGCCGGAAACCGAGGCGCGCCAGTCAATCAACCGCGGGGCTGTCTGCTGCTGTGATACCGGATCAGTCATCGTTACCACCTCCCCGGCGCCGCTCTCGGAACAGGGGCGGGAAAATCCGCCGCACCAGCAGCGGTGCTGCCACAAACATGATGATCAGCGCCTGGATGATCCCGATCATGTCGATCGACACGCCGGCATCGACCTGCATCTGCCTTCCGCCAGCCTCCAGCGCGCCGAACAGCAGACCGGCCAGCAGAATGCCCACCGGATGCGACCGCCCGAGAAGCGCCACGGCGATGGCGTCAAACCCGATTCCGGCGGTAAAGCCCGGTGTGGCGCGTCCCAGCACACCGCTGACCTGTATCGCACCGGCCAGCCCGGCCAGCGCGCCGGCAATCGCCATCGCCATGACAATGGTCAGCCCGGCGCGGATGCCGGCATAGCGCGCCGCCCCCAGATTTTCGCCGGAGATGCGGAAGGCAAAGCCGAGTTTCGAGCGGAACAGCAGCCAGTAGATCACCGCCACCGCGGCCAGCATGATGAAGATCCCGGCATGAAGCCGCAGATTGGCGTCAAGAAAGCCGAGGATACGTGGCAATTCGGCGCTTTCGAGAACAGCTTTCGAGATCGGGTCGGACCTGCCTTCCTTCTGGATGAAGGGCTGGCGAAGCATGTAATCGAGGAGCCGGATGGAAATCAGGTTGAGCATGATGGTCGAAATGACCTCATGCGCGCCGGTCGCCGCTTTCAGCAGGCCGGCAATGGCGGCATAGACCGCGCCGATGGCAAGCCCGACCAACATCACCAGCGGCAGATGCAGCCAGATCGACACGCCGGTGATCGAAAAGCTGGCGATGGCGGTTGCCAGACCGCCGACAACCATCTGCCCCTCGGCGCCGATATTGAACAACCCGGCACGGAAGGCCAGCCCGATCCCGAGCCCGGCGAGCACCAGCGGTATCGCCGCTGTCAGTGTTTCCGAAATGGCGTGGAGCGAACCGACAGACCCATCCGCCATGGCGATGAAGCTCAGCAGGATTGTCGCCGGCGCCACCGAGGTCGCCATCATGATCAGGGCACCGATCAGCATGGCAAGGAACATCGCCGCCAGTGGCAGGATAAACAGCTCGCGCCAGGATGACCGGCTGTCGATGGCCGGCGCGAGTAGCGCCTTCATATCGGGCGACATCGCCGGTCCGGATGATCGCGCCGCATCGCTCATGCCGCATCCCCCCGGCTTTCGCCCCGATTTTCACCCCGATTTTCACTCCGATTTTCACTCCGGCTGACGCCGGCCATGGCAAGCCCGATGGCATTGCGGTCGGCACCGGCACCCCGGTTGTCGAATTCGGCGGCGATCCGGCCCTCGAACATCACATAGATCCGGTCCGACAGGTCGAGAATCTCATCAAGTTCGGAGGAAATGATCAGCACCGCATTGCCATGGTCGCGACAGGCGATGAGCTGTTGGTGGATATATTCGATCGAGCCGACATCAACGCCGCGAGTCGGCTGCGAGGCCACGATCAGCTTGACGTCACGTTCCAGCTCGCGCGCCACCACCATCTTCTGCTGATTGCCCCCCGACAGGCTGCCGGCACCAAGAAACACGCTAGGTGTGCGGACGTCATAGCTGAGGCAGGCGGCGGCGGCGCGGGCATGCACCCGCCGCCAGTCAATCTGCACGCCGGAGGTGACGCTTTCGTCATAATAGCTGTTCAGCACCATATTCTCGGCGACTGTGAGTTTGCCGACCATCCCCGATTTGTGGCGATCCTCGGGAATATGGGCAATCCCCATACGGTGGCGCTGGCGGACGCTGGCGCGGGTGATGTCCTCTCCGGCAAAGCCGATCTCGCCGGTGGTCACCGCGGACAGCCCGGTAATGGCCTCGACAAGCTCGGTCTGGCCGTTGCCCTGGACACCGGCGATGCCGACAACCTCGCCGCCATGAACCGTCAGGTTGATATCGACAAGACGGGCATCCTGGGCATTGTCGAAAAGACTGACCCCGGCAAGGTCGAGCACGGTATCACCCGGGGTGGATTCGCCGCGGCCAACGGAAAAGCTGACCGGCCTGCCGACCATCATCTCGGCAAGGTCGGCCTCGGAAAATGTGGCCGGGTCGCCCTGCCCGACAATCTGCCCCTGGCGCAGCACGCTGACCCTGTCGGCGATCTCGAGAATTTCGTGAAGCTTGTGGGTGATGAAGACAATGCCCTTGCCGGCGTCGCGAAGCGCCCGCACGATGGTGAAGAATTCCTCGACCTCCTGCGGTGTCAGCACGGCTGTCGGCTCATCGAGGATCAGCACATCGGCCGATCTGAACAGAACCTTCAGGATTTCGACACGCTGCTGGATGCCGACAGGCAGATCCTCGATCAGCGCGTCGGTCGGCACTTCCATGCCGTAGCGTGTGTTGATTTCCTGGACCTGGGCGCGTGCCGCCGCAAGATCCAGAAAGTCGGCGCCGGATGTCGGTTCGACGCCGAGGATCACATTCTCGACGACACTGAAAACCGGCACCAGCATGAAATGCTGATGCACCATGCCGATGCCGCTGGCGATACTGTCGCCGGGACCGGCAAAGAGCGCCGGTGTGCCATCAATGAGAATCTCGCCAGAATCCGCACTGTAGAGCCCGGACAGAATATTCATCAGGGTTGATTTGCCGGCCCCGTTCTCGCCAAGAAGGCCAAGCACCTCACCGGCGCGGATGTCCAGGTTGATATCCTGGTTGGCCTGTACCGGGCCGAAACGCTTGCTGATGCCGCGCAGTTCGATATCCATGAAAACCGGCTCACAAAAAAAACCCCGCTGCCCCCTGATCAAAAGGGGGCAACGGGTATGTTAGGGGATCAGCCACCGACGTTGATTGAACCGGCGATAATGCCTGCCCGGATCGCATCTACCTCGGCCTTCAAGGCTGCCGGAACGGCGCTGTCGAAGGTGTGATATGGCGCGATGCCAACACCGTCATTGCCAAGTGTGCCGACAATCATGCCACCCTCGAATGTGCCATCCATGGCCTGTTTGATGACCTGCATGACGGTCGAGTCCATACGCTTCAGGACGGAGGTGAGGTAAACACCGGGATTGTTGGTGTCCTTGACTTCCATGTCCGCGTCCACGCCAACGATCTTCAGGGCGTCAGGACCGAGTTCGGTTGCAAGCGCGGCTGACCCAAGCCCAACCGGGCCGGCCACCGGCATCACGATGTCAGCGCCCTCATCATAGAGGTTCTGGGCAAAAGCGCGGCCATCATCAAGGCTTTCGAAATTGCCGGTGAAAAGGCCTTCCTTGCTTTCCGGGTTCCAGCCAAGAAGCTGGACATTGGTGCCCTTCTGGCTGTTATGATAGGCAATACCGTAATAGAAGCCGTCCATGAAGGCCGTCACTGGCGGGATGTTGATGCCGCCAAAGGTGCCGACGATACCTGTCTGGGACATGGCTGCCGAAATATAACCGGCCATGAAGGCTGCCTCGTTGGTTGCGTAAACCTGACCAAGAACATTCGGAATGGTCGGGTTGTAAGCCATGTCGACGATCGAGTATTTCGCGTCCGGATTGGCGCCGGCCGAAGTGGCCGTAGCATCAGCCATCAGGAAGCCGACAGAAATGATGATGTCGCATTTTGCATCGAGCAGTGCGTTGAGGTTTGGTTCGTAGTCCGTTTCGGACTGTGATTCCAGATAACGGCCTTCGATACCATAGGCTTTCATGGAATCCTGAACGCCCTTCCAGGCAGTTTCGTTGAAGCCAGAGTCATCAATACCGCCGACATCTGTCACCTGGCAGGCCGTGAAAGCCGATGCGCCACCAGTTGAGGCAAGCATGAACGCCGCCGCGATGCCTGTAGTCAGTGCAGCCTTTTTCATAAACATGTTCCTATCTCCCGTTTCTCTGAAGCTCGTGACGCGGGTCACGCCTTCCATGTGATGAAACACCGGATCCCGGCGTTATTCACCTGTATCGATTCCTATCCTGTTTTGACGATACAGTCTATTTTCTTTGCGCGGCAAAGTGCCTGTTTGGCGCCTATTTGAGGCCAATTTCCTTCAGTCTGCGCTGCAGATACTGATCCGCCGTCACGCCGGGGCGCAGCGGGGCGTCAGGGCGCGGATGCAGAAACATCGGCATCGAATAGCGGGACACATTCTGACCGCTGTCAGGATTGGTGACACGGTGCGTTGTCGAAGGGAAATAATTGTCTGTCGCCATCGCCAGCATGTCGCCATTATTGATCGTGATCATGCCCGGATCGCAGGCAATATCGTGCCATCCACCATCGGCATCGCGCGCCTGCAGACCTGGTTTCGAGCCCGACAGCAGCAGCGTGATCAGGTTGATATCCTCATGCGCGGCGGCGCGGATGGCGTCCGGCTCGGCATTTTCAACCGGCGGATAATGCAGGATCCGCAACAGGCTCTGGTCGCTCCCCTCCATCATGTCGCCAAGCGGCATCGTCAGATTGTCGGTGACGCTGGCCGGTGCCTGGCCTTCGATCCAGCCAAGAAGCTCGCGCCCAAGCGTCTCCAGATCGGCATAGATCTGCCGCGTCAGATCATCCAGCTCATCGGGAAGCTGGCAGCCAGGATAGACATGGAAAAACTCCTTCAGATCCTTCACCGCCGAATCCTTGGCGTTTTCCGAGCGGAAGGCGAAATAGCCATCATGCGCCGGCGGCTTGACGGCAAAGCCGAACTTGTCCTCGCCGGCAAAGAACCGGCCCCAGGCGTCATAGACGGCGTCGATCCGCTCCGGCGTGATCGGATGATTTGCCAGCACCGCGAATCCTGTGTCGCGAAGCGATCTCTCAAGCGTCCTGGCGGCATCTGCCGCCCTGTAATCAACGGTTTCGACCTGCATCCCGGCCCCCACTCACTGTTGTCTTTTCACTGTTGTCGTCTCAGATTGTCTTCGCATTACTGTTGTGGTGCCGCGCCGCCGCGCGATCATCGGCTGTCACCATCACGTCCATGAACCGTGCGCGGGCCGCAGCCGAATCAACCCGCATGGCCACCGATACATCACGGCGCCCCGCGCCCCCGGCAACGGTGCGCCCGATCTCCGCCCCACCGCAGATGACCGACATCGGCATGGCTTCGAAACCGAACAGATGCGGATCGGTGATGGCCAGAATGGCAGATGGATCATGCATGAAGCAAATCCGCTCGCCAAGCTTGGCCTCGTGAAAATCGAAATAGAACTCGGTGGCGGCGCTCAGAAACCCGCCTATGCCGGGCGCCTGTGTCGCGATCGCGGCAAAATCCTGCGGGCTGCAACGGGTTTTCTCGGTGACGTCCAGCCCGACCATGGTGACATCCCAGTCGGCGGCGAAGACACGGTCGGCGGCGTCGGGATCATTCCAGATATTGGCCTCGGCGCAGTCGGTTACATTGCCATGGCGGGCGGCGCTGCCACCCATCACCACGACACGCCCCGCATTCCTCGTGATCGCAGGGTCATGTTCCAGCGCCGCCGCCAGATTGGTCAGCGGCCCGACCGCGCAGATGATGATTTCCCCTGGCGCGGCGGCACAGCTTTCACATAGGTAGGTTGCCGCGCTTCGCGGGTCGGCGGCGCGGCCTGGCGTCGGTGCCGGCAGGCTGCCGAAACCCTCTGCCCCATGCACGAAATCGGCCGGTGGTTCCGGGGCGCGGCGCAAGGGCACCGGCGCGCCGCCGGCAACGCATGCCGGATGACCGGCCATCTCGGCAAGATAGAGGGCGTTGCGGGTGGCCCTTGTGGCGGTGACATTGCCAAAGATCGTCGTCAGCCCGACCACCTCGAGCCGGGGGTCGGCAAAGGCCTGGTGAATGGCCATGGCATCGTCGATCCCGGGATCGGTGTCGATGATGATCTTCTGCGGCGCGGCTCCATGCATCGAAATCACCCCTCCAGGTCAATCATGGGAGGCCAGAAAATCGGAAGCCAGGAATTCATCAACCGCGGCGCGTGTCGGGATGGCCGCCGCGGCGCCGTGATGCGTGACCTGCAAGGCCGCCGCCGCGCTGGCCAGGCGAAGCGATGCCGCCATGTCCCCGCCCTCGGCGATTCCGGCCAGAAGATAGCCGAAGAAACAGTCGCCAGCGCCGGTGGTGTCGAGGGGGGATACCTCAAAAGCTGGCTGGTGAAGTGTGCCGTCCGCGCCATAATAGTCAGCGCCGTCACGGCCTTTCGTGATGACAAGATGCGGCAGCCCCGCCGTCGCCGCCGGCCTGCCCAGCATCTCGGTCAGCGCCGCCGCCTCGACCTCATTGACCACCAGAAGATCGGTATGCGGCAGCAACCGCGCCGTGACTTCGGCGTCGAAGGGGGCAGCGCTATAGGCAATCTTCAGGCCGTGCGCACGCGCCGCCGCGACAAACGCATCGGCGCCGCATGTTTCATTCTGCAGCAATGCCCAGTCGCCCGCCTTCGCCCTGTCGAGCGTGGCAATCGCCTCGCCCATGTCGATGGCATGATTGGCGCCCGGCCAGAGCAGAATCTGGTTCTCGCCATCGCGGGATACCGAAACAACGGCATGGCCAGTGGCGGTATCTGATGTCTGGAGGGCGCTGATATCGACGCCGGCAGCGTGCATCTCACCGCGAATCCAGCCATCTTCGGCATGTGTCGCGCCGATGTGAACAACCGTGCCACCAGCGCGGGCCAGCGCGATTGACTGGTTCGTTCCCTTGCCGCCAAGCATGCGTTGGTAATCCAGCGTTGTCAGCGTTTCCCCAGGCGCCGGGAAATGCGGCACCATATAGACAAGGTCGATATTGATGGAACCAAGATTGAAGACTGTCATCGCGCTGTATTCGGGAAATTGCACCTCTGACAACATTAGGGCAATCTTGACCGTGGTCCAGAACTTTCACCCCGGAATTTCCCCCCGAGAAGCCACACGGAGACAGCGATATCATGGCGCGACCCCGCAAGATGAAACTGGCGCATGTCGAGGAATGTTTCGCCCGCCTCGCCACCATCCTTCCCGAGCCGAAGACCGAGCTTGCTTACCGTGATCCCTATACATTGCTGGTCGCCGTGGTGCTGTCGGCGCAGGCCACCGATGTCGGCGTCAACCGCGCCACAAAGGGGCTGTATGCGGCGGCCGACACACCGCAGGCGATGGTCGATCTGGGGGTTGACGGCATTGCCCATCACATCCGCACCGTCGGCCTGTTCAACACGAAGGCGAAGAATGTCCACCGGCTGTCGGAAATTCTGCTCGAAACGCATGACGGGGTCGTGCCGGATGACCGCGCGGCGTTGGAAGCGCTTCCCGGTGTTGGCAGGAAAACGGCGAATGTTGTGCTGAACGAGGCCTTTGGACACCCGACCATCGCCGTCGACACGCATATCTTCCGGGTTGGCAACCGCACCGGCATGGCGCCTGGCAAAACACCGGATGCTGTCGAGGCCGAGCTTGTGCGACGGGTCCCCGATGTCTGGAAAAAGGGCGCGCATCACTGGCTGATCCTGCATGGACGCTATGTGTGCAAGGCGCGCAAACCGGAATGCTGGCGCTGCACGATTGCCGAATTCTGCGGTTACAGGGACAAGACGCCGTCCGGCGATTAGGGGCAGGCGACCAGAGACCGTCCTCAGCTGGCACTGTCGCGCCCGGCAAGCGCCCGGCGACAGGCCATGATATCAAACCTGCCACCAATGACAGGGGATCGCCACGCCCAGTTGCGCACCGCCGGATTGGCCGCGTCCGGATAGAGGAAATAGTCAACAACGCATGCCGGGAACCTGTATTGCCAGGTTTCCACCGGCCCCTCGCGACGTTTGAAATCGGCCTCGCCAAGACGTTGTTGCAGGCCCGCCGGGTCAAGTCCGATCAGCGCCTGTGGTGCCAGTTCTGGTGGCGGCGGCGGCGGAGGCGGAGGTGGCGGAGGCGGTGGCGGTGGCGGCGCAGCAAGGGCAAGCTCGGTGGTGGCCGGGGGTGCCTTATCCGCGATTTCGGCCCCGGGCGCGGCCCCGGGTTCAACGGGTTCGGCGCCAGCTTCGCTCGTCACCTGCGGCGCAGGCTCGGCTTTGGGTTCGGATTCGGGCTCTGCTGCCGCCTGCGCGTCAATTTCGGCTTCCGGGGTCGCTTCTTGCCCGCCGTCATCCGGGGCTATGGTCTCACCCACGGATTCCTGTGTTGACGATACAACTTCATCCCCTGCAGGACTGGCCCCTGCAGGACTGGCTACCTCAGGACTGGCCGCTTCAGGATTGGCCGCATCCGGAACGGCGACGGGCTGGTTGCCGGCAGGCTGGTTGGTGACGGGCTGGTTGGCGGTGCTGTCGTCAAGGCTGGTCTGCGCGTCAGTTTCCATGACAATATCCGCACCTGTCTCAGACGCAGTGCTCGTATCCGGGGTGGCTGGCGCAGTGCTTTGTGCGGTGGTTGACGCAGAGATTGGTGCGGTGGTCGGCGCAGAGACTGATGCGGTGGCTGGCGTGGTGACCGGTGTGGTCGTCACAGGTGGCGGCACCTGGCAACCGGCAAGGCCGAGAGCCGTGATGGCCGGGATCAGAAAGGCAAACCGCATGACAGGACAGACACCGGGGTTGAGGAATATGCCCGGCACCTTAGACCAGCCAATGGGCGAAGGGCAAACCACTTTCATCGGGTGCCGTCTCTTCAGGGCCTGTGTTCAGGGCCCGTGTTCAGGGCCCGTGTTCAGGGCCCGTGTTCAGGGCCCGTGTTCAGGGCCCATGTCTTTGTCCTTGCCCCATCCGCGCCTATTCTCTAAATCATCGGGCGCAGTTTCCTGTTTTTGACCTCGAGGGTTTTCATGTCATCGCGAATTGACGTTCTCGCCGTCGGCAATGCCATTGTCGACATCTTTGCCAGCTGTGATGATGATTTCCTTGCCAGGCATGGTGTTGGCAAGGGGATGATGAACCTTGTCGATTCCGCACAGTCGGCGGCGCTGTATGCAGCCATTGATGATCCACGCGAGATTTCCGGCGGGTCGGCGGCCAATACCGCTGTCGGGATTGTCGCGCTTGGTGGCAAGGCCGGGTTTTCCGGACGCATCCATGATGACCAGCTGGGCCACAGTTTCATCCGTGATATCCATGAGGCCGGCGTTGTCTTCGGCGCCGCGCCTCAGATCAACGGCGCGCCAACGGCGTCCTCGATCATTCTGGTTTCCGATGACGCCACCCGGTCGATGAACACCCATCTTGGCGCCTGTATTGAACTGCAGCCTGATGACATTCATCCCGGGGATGTTGAGCGCGCCGAGATCATCTATCTTGAGGGGTATCTTTTCGACGCGCCGGCCGGGCCAGACATTTTTGCCCATGCGGCGTCACTTGCCGCGCGCCATGATGTTCGCGTTTCGCTGTCGCTGTCGGATCCCTGGTGCGCCGAACGGCATCGCGAGGCACTTGGCCGGTTTGTGCATGATCATGTCGATATCCTGTTCGCCAATGAACATGAGGCGGAGAGCCTGTGCGACAGCACGGCTGAGGCGGCGATGATCACACTCTGTGGGCAGGTCGATGAGGCCATCATCACGCGCGGGGCTGACGGTGCCTTTGTCGGCCATAAGGGTGACCGCCATGACTTCCCGGCGCGCCCGCAGGGCCCCGTCGTCGACAGCACCGGTGCTGGTGATCTGTTTGCCGCCGGCTATCTTTATGGCCGCACGAATGGCCATGATGCCCGCCAGTCAGGCATCATCGCCAGCCTTGCTGCCGGCGAGGTGATCTCGCATGTCGGGGCGCGGCCAGAAGCCGATATCGCGGCGCTGGTGAAGGCGGAAGGCCTGGAAGATCTCCGGGGCCGGACCTAGCGAAGCGCCTCATAGGCGGCGAGAGCGGCTGCCTGCACAAGGTCGTTCACCGAGGCGCCCATCTGGACGATCTGGAAGGGCTTTTCGGCGCCAAGCATGATCGGGCCGACAACCGACCCTTCGGTCAGGTTCTGGATCAGCTCGAAGGATATGTTGGCCGAATGCAGCCCCGGCATCACCAGGATATTCGCCGGCCCTGACAGGCGGCAGAACGGGTAGCGCTGCTTCATCAGCTCGTAATCAAGCGCCACATCGGCCGACATCTCGCCGTCATATTCAAAATCCGGCTTGCGCTGGTCGAGGATCTCGATGGCGCGGCGCGCCTCGACGGTGATGTCGGAATACGGATTGCCGAATGTGGTGAAGGACAGCACGGCGACGCGCGGCGTGTGGCCCATCTGCCGCGCCTTCGCGGCAATGGCCTCGGCAATGTCGGCGATCTTCTCGCCATCCGGGCGTTCATGAACCGAGACATCGCCGATGAACACGGTGCGTCCGCGCGACACGATCATCGAGGTGGCCAGAAAGGTCTTGCCCTCGCGCGGCGAGATCACCCGCGTGACATGGTTGAAGCTTGGCATGAAGGACCGGGTGACGCCGGTGACCATCGCATCGGCATGGCCTTTCAGAACCATGCAGGCACAAAAGACATTGCGGTCGAGATTGACCATGCGCTGGCAGTCGCGGCGTAGCGCGCCCTTGCGCTGCAGCTTGTCATAGAGGAAATCGATATAATCCTCATTATGGTCCGACACCTTGGCGTTGGTGATCGGCAGATCCTCGGCGCCTTCAAGGCCGAGGCGCTCAATCGTCTCGCGAATCCGGTGCTCGCGTCCGACGAGGATCGGATCACCATAGCCGGCATTGCGAAAGGCCAGCGCGGCGCGGATCACCTTCTCCTCCTCGCCCTCGGCAAAGACGACCCGTTTGCGGTTGGCGCTGATGCGCTCAAAGATCACCTGCAATGTCGAGGCTGTGGGATCTATACGGGCTGAAAGCTCGCGGCGATATTTCGCCAGATCCTTGATTGGTTTGCGTGCCACGCCGGTTTTCATCGCGGCCTCGGCGACAGCCCCGGATACGGCCGAGATGAGGCGCGGATCGAACGGCGCCGGGATGATATATTCATTGCCATATTGCAGCATCTGCCCGCCATAAGCCTCGGCGACGGCGTCGGGAACATCCTCGCGGGCAAGCATCGCGATCGCCTCGGCGGCGGCGATCTTCATCTCCTCATTGATCTTGCTGGCCCGCACATCAAGCGCGCCGCGGAAGATATAGGGAAAGCCAAGGACGTTGTTGACCTGATTCGGATAATCGGACCGACCGGTGGCGATGATGGCGTCGGAACGGACCTTCTTGGCCTCTTCCGGCATGATCTCGGGAACCGGGTTGGCCATGGCGAAAATGATCGGGCGATCGGCCATCGACTGGACCATTTTCGGGCTCAGCGCGCCGGCCACCGACAGGCCGAGGAACACATCGGCGCCAACAAGCGCGTCCGCGAGTGTCCGCGCGTCGGTCGGCACCGCATGCGCCGATTTCCACTGATTCATCGAATCCTCGCGGCCCTGATAGATCACGCCGGTACGATCGACCAGCGTGACATTCTCATGCGGCACGCCCATGGTCTTGATCAGCTCGACACAGGCAATCGACGCCGCGCCGGCACCGTTCGAGACAACCCTGATATCCTTCATCTCGCGGCCGGTGATGTGAAGCGCGTTGATCAGACCGGCGGCGGCGATGATGGCGGTGCCGTGCTGATCATCATGAAACACCGGAATTTCGAGACGTTCGCGAAGCTGCTGTTCGATGATGAAACATTCCGGCGACTTGATGTCTTCGAGATTGATGCCGCCAAAACTCGGCGCCAACATGGCCACCGCCTCGACGAACTTATCGGTGTCCTTGGTGTCAACCTCGAGGTCGATACCATCAATGTCGGCGAATTTCTTGAACAGGACCGCCTTGCCTTCCATTACCGGCTTTGAGGCGGCGGCGCCAATGTCGCCAAGGCCCAGCACCGCGGTGCCGTTCGAAATGACGGCAATCAAATTGCCCTTCGCCGTATAATCATAGGCGGTGTCGGGATCGGCCTCGATGGCAAGGCACGGCGCGGCGACCCCCGGCGAATAGGCCAGCGACAGGTCGTGCTGGCTCATCAGCGGCTTGGTGGCCGTAATCTCGAGTTTGCCGGGACGCCCGTTGGCGTGGAAGCTCAGCGCTTCCTGATCAAGCTTTGACTTTTTTCTGGTCATAACACCGGTTATCTATTCTTTGTGGCTGATATTTGCCCCTGATCATGACCCTGATCACGAACTGTGAAAGGCCGCGCGCCGCATGCGATTTGCGGTATAACATCACGAGACTCGGACACGATCAAGGTGTTGGGGGAACTAAGGGAAAACAATAACGATGCCAATAACAGCATCTGGCTCGGCAAAAGTAAAGTCGCCCACCCCGATGATTGCGCAGTATATGCGTGTCAAGGAATCGCACCCTGACGCGCTGCTTTTCTATCGCATGGGCGATTTCTACGAAATGTTCTTCGAGGATGCCGAGATCGGCGCGGCGGCGCTTGGCATCACCCTGACGAAACGCGGCAAGAGCGATGGTGGCGATATCCCGATGTGCGGGGTGCCGGTGCATTCGGTGGACGGGTATCTTGCCAGATTGATCGGCGCCGGTCACAGGGTGGCGATCTGCGAGCAGGTCGAGGATCCGGCAACGCAGAAACAGCGTGGTGGCAAGGGTCCGCTGAAGCGTGAGGTGATCCGTATCCTGACGCCAGGTACCCTGACCGAGGATGATCTGCTACCGCCGCGGGCGCATAATTATCTTGCGGCGCTTGGCCAGGCTGGTGATGCCATGGCGGTGGCCTGGGCCGATATGTCGACCGGCGATTTCGCCGTACAGGAGGTGGCGGTGGACAGGCTTGAAGGCGTGCTGGCCATGCTGGCCCCGGCCGAACTTGTTGTTCCCACCGGCGCCACCCTTCCCGAAGGCGTTGCCGGGCTTGGCCCGTGCCTGACCGAACAGGCGCCATCGCTGTTTGATTCGGCTGGTGGCACGCGCGCGTTGTGTAGCTATTACGCCGTCGCAAGTCTTGATGGGTTTGGCCAGTTCTCGCGCGCGATGTCTGCCGCCGCAGGCGCCCTCCTTGGCTATATCGAGCTGACCCAGAAGGGCAACATGCCCCGGCTCAGACCGATCCAGGCCATCACCGGTTCGGGCTATATGGAAATCGACCAGGCCACCCGCCGGTCACTTGAAATCACCCGCACGCTGTCTGGCGAGGTGAAGGGCAGCCTGCTGGCGGCGATCGATCTGACCGTGACCTCTGCCGGTGGCCGGCTTCTGGCCGCGCGTATTGGCGCCCCGCTGGCCTCGCGCGCGGGTATCATGGCGCGGCTCGATCTTGTCAGCTGGTATCATCACCGGCCGGCGCTGTGTGACGAGCTTCGCGGCATGATGAAGGGCCAGCCCGATATCGACCGTGCGCTGGCGCGCCTGTCGATGGGGCATGGCGGGCCGCGCGACCTGCAGGCACTGGCGCAGGCGCTGACCATGGCGTCCGATCTTGTCGGAACGGCGACACGGGCGCACGGGATCGGCGACCTAGCCGAGCTTGCGGCGCTTCATGATGCTGTCATGGCGCCGGTGAAACTGGCCTCTGAACTGGCGCCGGCGCTGGCTGACGAGCTGCCGCTGCTGGCCCGTGATGGCGGTTTCGTGCGCGGCGGTTTCGATGCATCGCTTGATGAGCTTTGCGCGCTTCGTGATGAAAGCCGCCGTCTGATCGCCGCGTTGCAGCATCGATATTGCGAGGCCACCGGCATCGCCTCGCTGAAGGTCAAACACAATAATGTCCTTGGCTATCACGTCGATGTCCGCAGCTCGCATGCCGAAAAACTGATGCAGGATGACCAGTTCATCCACCGCCAGACGACGGCGCAGACGGTGCGGTTCACAACCACCGAACTTGCCGAGCTTGAGCGCGATCTGTCGACAGCCGCGGACCGGGCGCTGGCGCGTGAGATGGAAATTTTCGAGACATTGCGCTCGCAGGTGCTTGCCGAGGCGGACCAGCTTGGCGGTGCAGCCCGCGCGCTGGCGGCGATTGATGTGGCGATGGCGTCGGCGGCGCTGGCCCTGAAGCGGGATTTCTGCCGGCCCGAGATCCGCGATGATCTGAGTTTCGAGATCGTGCGGGGCCGGCATCCGGTGATCGAAACCATGCTGGCCGGTGGTGACAATTTCATCCCGAATGATTGCGGGCTTGGTGATACGGGCGAGATCTGGCTTGTCACCGGCCCCAACATGGCTGGTAAATCAACCTTTTTAAGGCAGAATGCCCATATCGCGATCATGGCGCAGGCCGGCCTGTTCGTGCCGGCCGAAACAGCATCTATCGGGATCATCGACAGGATTTTCAGCCGCGTCGGCGCGGCCGATGACCTGGCGCGGGGCCGGTCCACTTTCATGGTCGAGATGGTCGAGACGGCGGCGATCCTGAACCGGGCCACCGAACGGTCATTCGTCATTCTTGATGAAATCGGCCGCGGTACAGCCACCTATGACGGGCTGGCCATCGCCTGGGCGGCGCTGGAGCATCTTCACCAGAGCAACCGGTGCCGGACGCTGTTCGCAACGCATTACCATGAGCTGACCAATCTGCGGCATGATCTTGAACGGCTGTCATGCCATTCGATGAAGGTGCGCGAATGGCAGGGCGAGATCATCTTCCTGCATCAGGTGATTGATGGCGCGGCGGACCGATCTTACGGTGTTCATGTGGCGCGGCTTGCCGGTCTGCCGCCGCAGGTAATAGCCCGTGCGCAGACCCTGCTTGCCGAGATGGAGTCAGGCGGGCACGGCGTTATCGATGCCGAACGGCTTGCCGCTGAATTGCCGCTGTTCACCCAGGATTTCGCCGCCACGCCGGCGCCGGTCGAGGATCCGGTGCGAAGCCGGGTCGAGGCCATTAACCCTGATATGCTGGCGCCGCGCGAGGCATTGGAGCTATTATACGAGCTTCGCGACCTTCTCCACGCACCGACGGACAATACCAGAGATGATACGAATGGGTGACGGGGCATGACGTCTCATGCCGCAACGGCCCCGGGCGCCGGCAGCAGCCAGATCAAGCAATGGCGGCAATGGATCCAGCCGCTGGAAGCGGCGCTTGCCGAGGGTTCGCCGCCGCTTCACGATGCTGACCTGCGGCGGGTGGCAGACGATCTGAAGACGGCCGATGACAGGACCTTCCGGGCGGCGCTGCTGGAGTCGGCCCGGGCGGCGCATGCGGCGATGAAAACCCGTCTTGCCGACGAGCTGGCCGCCGGGCGCGATGGCGCTGTCTATGTCGGTCGCCACTCGCTTGGCATGGATCACCTTCTGGCAAGCCTTCTCGACATTCTTGTGCAGCGCCATCAGGCGGCCGGTGTCGCGCTTGTCGCCGTTGGCGGGTATGGCCGCGGCGAGCTGGCGCCGAATTCCGATATCGACCTTCTGTTCCTGACAGCGCATGACAATGACACCGCCGCCGATGCCGTTGTCGAGGCGCTGCTTTATCTGTTGTGGGACCTCGGGCTGAAGGTTGGTCATGCGAAACGGACGGTGGCGGATACGATCCGCGCCTCGCGTGAGGACCAGACGATCCTGACCGGGCTTCTCGAGATGCGTTTCGTGGCCGGCGACAGGCCGCTGGCAAGCAAGCTTGACCGGGCGTTCCGGCGCGAGGTGGCGCGTCTGAAGCCGGTTGATTTCGTCGATGCCAAGCTTCAGGAGCGGGACCAGCGGCATGATCGGCACGGCGCCACGCGCTATGTCGTCGAGCCCAATATCAAGGAAGGCAAGGGCGGGCTTCGCGATCTTCACACGCTGTTCTGGATTGCGAAATTCGCCTATCGCGCCGACAGCATCATCGACATTGTCGACAAGGGCATTCTGCGCGAAAGCGAGGCGCGCCGCTTTGCCGCCGCGCAGCGCTTCCTGTGGACCGTCAGATGCCATCTTCATCTCCGCTCTGGCCGGCCCGAGGAGCGGTTGGATTTCGACGCCCAGATGGCGATCGCCCCGCTGATGGGGTTTGCCTCGCGCGGCGGCATGCGCGATGTCGAACGTTTCATGAAGCGGTATTATCTGGCGGTGCGCGATGTCGGAAACCTGACCCGCATCATCTGCGCGGCGATGGAAACCGATTTCCGCAAGCGCCGCCTTGGTTGGGCCGAGGAATTCCGGGGCCGTCAGGATTTCGGGCATTTCCGGATCCGTTCTGGCAGGATCAATCTTGATCCCGAGCTGATGTTCCGTGAGGCGCCGCTGCGGATGCTGGAGATTTTCCATCTGGCGCTGGAGCAGAAGGCCGACATTCATCCGCAGGCGCTGCAGCGGATCACACGCGGCCTGCCCGCGCTTGGTGATGCGACACGGGATGACCCGCGGGCGGCCGAGGAGTTCCTCGCCATCCTGACATCGAAACACAATCCCGAACGCGTGCTGCGCCTGATGAATGAAAGCGGCGTTCTTGGCCGTTTCCTGCCCGATTTTGGCAAGATCGTCGCGATGATGCAGTTCGACATGTATCACAGCTATACCGTCGATGAGCACACCATCCAGGTGATCGGCATCCTCCACCAGCTCGAGAGTGGCGGTCTGGTCAAGACGGCGCCGGTGGCAACCTCGGTGATGCCGGAGATTGAATCGCGGCGCGCCCTGTTTGTGGCGGCGCTTCTGCATGACATCGCCAAGGGCCGCGATGGTGATCATTCCGAGCTTGGCGCGGAACTGGCGCTTGATGTCTGCCCGCGGCTCGGCCTGACCCCGGAGGAAACCGAAACCGTCAGCTGGCTGGTGCGCCACCATCTGCTGATGAGCAAGACCGCCTTCCGTTATGATCTGAACGACCCGAAGACGATTGATGATTTTACCGCCATCGTGCAATCGCCGGAACGTCTGAAGCTGTTGCTGGTGCTGACCGTGGCCGACATTCGCGGCGTCGGCCCCACCATCTGGAACGGCTGGAAGGCGGCGCTGATGCGCGATCTCTATTATCAGAGCGATGCCGTGCTTCGCGGCGCCGATGCCAGCGTGATCGCCGCCAGCAGCGCCGAGGAGGCGCGCGAGACGGCGCGGGCCGGCCTGCCAGCATGGTCGGATGAGGATTTTGCCGCCCATGCGGCGCGCCTGCCACGCAATTACTGGACCGGATTCGATACCGAGATGCATGTCAGGCATGCCGAGCTGAGCCAGAGCTTCCGCGCCCTCGACGTGCCGCTTCTGGTTGATTTCCGACAGGTGGCGGACCGCAAGGTGACCGAACTGACACTTCTGACAGTTGATGATGCCGGGCTGTTCTCGCGCGTTGCCGGCGCGGTGGCGGGGCACGGCATCAACATCATCGGCGCGCGCATCACAACCTGCACCGACGGCACGGTCCTCGATGTGTTCCAGCTGCAGACAACGAAGAATGAACTTGTCGAGGATACGCGGCTTCTCGGGCGGCTGAAGGACAGTATTGATTCCGCCGTCACCGGGACATTGCGTCCGCAGGCGGCGCTTCGCGAACGATGGCAGAGCCTGCCGGCGCGGGTGCGGCGCCTGCCGGTGCCATCGCGGGTGATCCTGTCGAACAGGATCAGCTCCACCCATACCGTCATCGAGATCAATGGACGTGACTTTCCGGGACTGCTGCACCGCCTGACGCAGACACTTGCCGATCTCGGTCTGCAGATCCAGACGGCCACCGTGTCCACCTATGGCGAGCGTGTTGTAGATGTCTTCTATGTGAAGGATCTGTTCGGGCTGCAGATTCACAACCAGGCGCGTCTCGACACCATCCGCGACCGGTTGCTGGCGGTGTTCGACAAGTTTGACGAAGCCGCCGTATGAGCATGCAGCCCCCCAAACAATCCGACACGCAGCCCCGCACACAGCCATTGGCGCGGGCGTTCCGCCAGATCAGCGGATTGACGGGAGTCAGCCGCCTTCTCGGCTTTGTGCGTGACGTCACCTTTGCCGCTTTCCTTGGCGCCGGGCCGGCGGCCGACGCCTTTCTTGTCGCATTGAAACTGCCGAACATGTTCCGCCGGCTGACGGCCGAGGGCGCGATGGCGAACGCCTTTGTCCCGGCCTTTACCTCGGCGCGTCAGGAAGATGGCGAGCCGGCGGCGATGGCGCTGGCCGGCGAGGTGCAGACAACATTGATTGTCACACTCTGCCTTGTGGTTGGTCTTGCCGAGATTTTCATGCCGGCGGTGATTTTGCTCATCGCGCCGGGATTTGCCGACACGCCGGCGCGGATGGAGGCGGCGATCGCCCTTGGCCGTGTCACCTTTCCCTATCTTCCGCTGATTTCGCTTGTTGCCTTCTGGGCCGCAATTGCCAATGCCAGTCAGCGTTTCCTGGCGGCGGCGGCGATGCCGCTGATTTTCAACCTGTGCCTGATTGGCGGGGCGCTGGTGATCCCGATGGCCACCGGCTGGCTGGCGATTGAGCGCGCGATGCCGCTGGCGGTGGCATTGCTTGGCGCCGGGGTCCTGCAGCTTGCCGTGATGGCGATGCTGCTGCGGCGTCACCGGATCATGCCGGCCTGGCGTGTGCCCCGCTTTGGCACCGCGGCGCGGGCGATGTGGCGGCAGTTCGGCGTTGCCTCGGCAGGGGCGGTGGTGATGCAGGTCAATCTGATCATCGACCTTGTTCTGGCGTCGCTTCTGACGGTGGGGGCGATTTCCTGGCTGTATTTCGCCGACCGAGTGGCGCAGCTGCCGCTGGGAATCTTCGGCATCGCCCTTGGCACCGCCCTGTTGCCGCGGCTGTCATCGCAGTTTCGTGCCGGCAATCTTGATGAGGCGCGGGCATCGCTTTCCGAGGCATTGCTGTTTGCGGCCTTTCTGGTGATCCCGGCGACGGTCGCGCTGATCGCCATCGCCCCGCAGATTGTTGGCGGGCTGTTCCGTTATGGCGCCTTTACCGCCGCCGATGCCGCGGCGGCGGCGGCCGCGCTGATGGCCTATGCCATTGGCATGCCTGCCCATATCCTGGTGAAGATCCTGCAGCCGGCCTTCTACGCCACCGCCCGGCCAGGCTTTGTGCTGAAGGTGTCGATTGTGGCTGTTATCACCAATCTGGCCTTGTCACTGTCGCTGATGCCCGTCCTCGGGCATGTCGGGCTGGCGCTGGCCACCTCGATTTCCGGCATGGTGGCCGCTGGCGCCTTGCTGGTAAGGCTGGCGCGGGACGGGCATATGGGCTTTCCCGCCGCAATGGCTATCGCCCGCATCTGTGGTGCGACGCTGGTGATGCTGGCGGTGCTTCTTGTCGCCAGCGCGTGGCTTGCCTCATCTCATCCCGGCTTGCCGGCGGCCGCCCTTCTTGCGGTGCTGGTGGGCGCTGGCGGCGGCGCCTATCTTGTCGTGGCTTTCGCGCTTCGCGCTGTGCCTCAGCAACTGCTTCGCCGCTGACCACCGGCTTGGGCTTGACCGCAACCCACGCTGCCATCATAACGCAGGCTGATCTTTCAACAGCGCGGCTTCAGGGAACGCCATCCGATCATGACGAGTGTTCAGCCCATGCCGGAAAACCGGATTTTCTCCGGCATCCAGCCGACCGGCAATCTTCACCTTGGCAATTATCTTGGCGCCATCCGCAACTGGGTGACGCTGCAGGACAGCTTTGAGTCGATCTATTGCGTTGTCGATCTGCACGCCATCACCGTGCCGCAGGACCCGCAGCAGCTCCGCCAGAGCACGCGTGAGGTGACAGCAAGCCTGATCGCCGCCGGCATTTCGCCGCAACGTTCGATCCTGTTCAACCAGTCGCGCGTGCCGCAGCATTCGCAGCTTGCCTGGGTCTTCAACTGCGTAGCGCGGCTTGGCTGGCTGAACAGGATGACACAGTTCAAGGAAAAGGCCGGCAAGAACCGCGAGAATGCGACGGTCGGGCTGTTTGCCTATCCAACCCTGATGGCGGCCGATATCCTGGCCTACCGGGCGACCCATGTTCCCGTCGGCGAGGACCAGAAACAGCATCTGGAGCTGACCCGCGACATCGCGCAATCCTTCAATATGAATTACGATGTCGAGTTCTTTCCGCTTCCCGAACCGCAGATCTTCGGCAGCGCAACACGGGTGATGAGCCTTCGCGACGGCAGCTCGAAAATGAGCAAGTCCGAGGCGTCGGACAATTCGCGGATCAACCTGACCGACGATGACGAGTTGATCGCACAGAAGATTCGCAAGGCGAAAACCGATCCTGACGCCTTGCCATCAGAGGCCGAAGGGCTTGCGGGCCGGCCGGAGGCGCAGAATCTCGTCGGCATCTATGCGGCGCTTGCCGACAGCGATGTCGAGACGGTGTTGCGGGATTTCGGGGGCCGCGGCTTTGGCGATTTCAAGCCGGCGCTTGCCGAGCTGGCTGTCGCAAAACTGTCTCCGATGGGCCAGGAGATGCGCCGGCTGCTTGCCAATCCCGGCGACATCGATGCCGTTCTCGATGATGGTGCGGCGCGTGCCGAATCCATCGCCGCCCCGATTATCGAGCAGGTCAACGAGATTGTCGGGTTCCTCGGGCCGGGCGGCAATCACTGATTTCGCCGGCAATTTCGCCAGCAAACAAAATTTTCCCACATTCGGGCCATTGAAATGTGCTATTCTCGAGCGATATTCAGTAGTGTCGGTCGTGGGCCTTGTGGCCGTGGCCGATGAAGAGCTGATAAGGACGCCCATCGGCAATCTCCCGCACGCGCTGGCAACACCAATGTCGGGGCCAGAATGTTGGGGCCAGAATGCCGGGACGATGATGGCGGTTGAAGATTTTGACTCGGGATTTTAACTCGGGATTTTGGCTCGAGATTTTAACCCAGAATTTGACTCGGGATTTGACTCGGGCGGTGCCCGTCTGACAGATGCCGCAGGTGCGAAGAGGACAGACAGACATGTTCATTCAGACGCAGGATACGCCGAACCCGGCAACCCTCAAATTCATCCCCGGTGTGCCGGTGATGGACAGTGGCACAGCGGATTATCCGGCAGCCGACAGCGCCGCCAATTCGCCGCTGGCACGTCGTCTGTTCCAGGTTGACGGGGTCAAGGGGGTTTTTCTTGGTGGTGACTTTGTTGCAGTCACCAAGGAAGAGGCGCTCGACTGGTTCGCGCTGAAACCGTCGATCCTGGCTGGCATCATGGAGCATTACGCCTCTGGCATGCCGGTTGTCGAAAAGACCGAGTCCGGCGCTGACGTGGCGGATGAAGATGAAGACGAGGTTGTGACGCAGATCAAGCAGCTTCTTGATACCCGTGTCCGGCCCGCCGTTGCCATGGATGGTGGCGATATTGTTTTCCAGGGATTTGATGATGGTGTTGTGACCCTGCAGATGCGGGGCGCCTGCCAGGGATGCCCAAGCTCGACCGCAACCCTGAAAATGGGGATCGAGAACATGCTTCGGCACTATATCCCCGATGTGCGTGAGGTCCGCGCCGCAGACTTCTAGACATCAACCGACGCCGGTGATCTCTCCGTGAAATTCGTCAGTGGATGAGTCGTGTCTCAGCCAACAGGAATTGCCATCAACAACACCCACCTTCTTCGCGCCGCGATGCTGTTCATGGTGCTTGGGGTCATTGGACCGGGGCTGTTCCAGCTGAAGCCGCCGCAATGGTTCGATGAGTCCGGCGGCACAGAGCATCTGGACATGGCCGCGCCGCTGACCGCGCAGCCGGATGAAGAGTTGGCGTTTGAACCTGTGATATCCGCGCTGCCTGCGGCGGAACCGACAGAGCTGGCAGACCTGGCAGACCCGGCAGACCCGGCGGTCGAGGTGGAAATTGCGGCGGCACCTGTGCCCGAATCACAACCCGCAAACACCGCCACCCAGACAGCTGACAGCCAAACCCCCCGCAAGCAAGCCCCCCGCCAGCAAGTCCCGCGCAAGAGTGTGATCGAGGCCACTACCCCGGCACCCGGCAGCAATGCGGCGCCAGCCAACGCAAAGCCGGAACAGCCTGCTGTAGCCGCGCGCAAGGCGCGGCCAGAGCCATCGACGGAATCTGCCGCCGCACCGGCGCCACCCGCGCCGCGGGAAACACAGGTGGCGTCACTGACGTCGCGGACGGCCAAGGTTCCGGCAATCCCGGGCGCGGCATCGCTGCCGCTGGTGGTCACGCGTGATTTTGCCAAACAGATCCCACAATCGCATGTCGGGCTGCCGGTGAAGCGCCAGAAGGAGAGCTTTATCGGCATCACCCTGCCGTTGATATTGGCGGCGAATGAGGAAATCTCACAACGTCGTAAGGCCATTGAGCGGGCTGCTTCGCGCGGCGATCAGGCAACGGTGGAGCGCTGGGCGCGGCTGTATCGTATCGAGACCGAGGACAGGCCACTGGAAGAGATCGAGAGACAGTTGCTGTTACGCGCCGATTTCGTTCCGGTGTCGCTGGCGCTGGCGCAGGCGGCCATCGAATCGGGCTGGGGAACCTCGCGTTTCGCGCTGCAGGGGAACGCCCTGTTCGGTCAATGGGCCTGGCAGAAGGATGCCGGGCTGAAGCCGGCGCGCGCCTCCAACAGCCAGGCTGTGGTCCGCAGCTTTCCCAACCTGTTTGGCTCGGTACGGGCCTATATGCATAATCTGAACACGCACCCCCGATATGCCGCCTTCCGGGCGCGGCGGCATTTGCTTCGCGGGCGTACGAAGGCCGACCTTGGATACCAGCTGTCAAATTTTCTTGATGGCTATGCCGAGATTGGCGAGGTCTATGTCGCCAAGCTGAAGACGCTGATCCGCTCGAACGATCTGGGGCGCTATGAGGTGGCAAAGCTTCGCTGATCTGTCAGGCTGTTGGCCGCCGCACCGATTGTGAAAGACGGTTTGTTGGTTCCTGATTGGTTGGTTCCTGATTGGTTGGGGCCAGAATGTTGGGGCCAGATTGTTGGTTTTGGGGCTATTCGGTCAGGAACTGCCGGCCGAACCAGCGCCAGCGGCCTTCCGGGCCCGGCATCGTGCAGTTGACGCGGGCGCGCTTGCCGACAAGTGGTCCCGGCATTCTGATTTCGGCCCGGCGGCCGATGATGGCGACATCAAGCTTGCCATATTTGCTGTTGAAACAGCGAAGCTGGCGTTCCTGATCCATGTCCGGTGCCAGTGTGAAGCCATAGAGTGGGGGATTTTCGCTCAGCACGACATCCGCCGGCACGATCTCGCTGACCTTCAATGGCAGGCCGTTGATCGCCAGCTCAAGGCGTTCGCGGTTGCCATATTGTTCATTCATCGCAAAACGTGGCAGTTCGAAAAATCCGTCATAGCCATGCGCAACACCGGAATTCTGCCCGAAGGCTGCCTCGAAACCGGCTGCCTTCACAAGATCGATAACGTCGAGATTATATTCGCCATAGGGATAGGCAAAGAGGGTCGGCCGGATGCCAAGCTCGGCAAGGAACCGTTCATTGCTGACCTCCAGTTCCTCGCGATTGGCCTCGATCGATTTCTGATGCATATGCGGATGCGTCTGCGTCTGGCTGCCGATGCCAAACCCGGCAGCCTGCCATTCGCGAAGCTGATCCCAGTTCATATAATTGCCAAGATTGCGGTCGACAGGGCGTGTGGCGACAAACAGCGTGGCGTGGAAACCGCGCGCCTTCAGCCGCGGCATGGCCTCTTCATAGACTGACAGATAGGCGTCATCGATGGTGATCGCCACGGTGCGGTCCGGAACCGGTTTGCCGGCCTGGAGATTGCTGATGATCTCCTGCAGTGGCAACACAGAATATTCCCCGCTGGCAAGGATTTCGAGATGTTCCTCGAACTGCTCGATCCGCACATTGGTCGTCGGGTATTTGTCCTCGCCAAACCTGTGATACATCAGAATGGTGGCGTGATCGGCGGCGCGTGCCGCACTGGCGGCGCCAAGAATGATGCCGGCCATAAGAATCGGCAAAAGGAACAGGCGTTTGCAAAGCGACGAGGAGATCATTGATTGGGTCCGGGGTTGTGTTCAGGTCTGCGCGGCCGGGGCAGGTTGATGATGCTCCCACCATACTGTGCTAGTCATTGTCCGGCCAGAGGCAGTTTGCTCTGTTTGGGCCCTTAATGAGCTGTCCCGGACGGCCGCGGGTTGTTGTTGAAGGCGTGACGCCAGGAAAGGTCTGAATTGCCCATGTCTGAATTGCCCATGTCTGAATTGCCGGGTAATGCTCTCATTCTCGCGCTTGAATCAAGTGCCGATCAGGCATCAGCCGCGATTTTGCGCGCTGACGGGCGGCACTGGCAGGAGGTGCATGCGGCGCGGCATGGCCATGCCGCGGTGGTGACCGAGCTGGCCCGCCACGTGATGGAACAGGCCGGGGTGACAGCCGTCGCCCTTACGCATATTGCCGCCGGGCGCGGTCCGGGATCATTCACCGGCATAAGGGTGGCGCTTGCCGCGGCGAAGGGATTCGCGCTTGCCAGCGGGGCGGCCGGTATCGGTGTGTCCTGTCTTGCCGCGATGGCGCATGCGGCGCGCACCGGCCAGCCCGACCTGACGGGCCGGCGCCTTCTCGCCACGGCCGATACACGGCGCGGCAGCTATTTCTGCCAGATATTCGATCCGGCCATTGCATCCGCGCCGTCCATTCAGGATGTCGGTCCGGATACCGGGCAGGAAATGCCCGAAGACTGGCAGGCTGCTTCTGTCATCGGTCCCGGCGCGGCGGAACTGGCGGCTGCCTTTCCGGATCGTGCCCTGGCAAGGGGGCCGGATACGCCGCCGGTCGATGCCCTGCAGATTGCCAATCTGGCCGCGCATCGCCTGCAGGCCGGCCACCCGGCTGAACCTTTGACGCCGCTCTATGTTGCGCCGGCGTTTCTTGGTCCCGCATCTTCAAAGTCTGGCAAATCGTGATCAGACAAATGACAGAGGCCGATCTTGACGCCATCGCCGGTATCGAGGCGGCCTCCTTCCCACGCCCGCTGACGCGTGACGACCTGCTGTCATTATATGAACGGCCGGCCTTTCGGGGGTTCGTGCTGGCGCCGGATGGCGGGATGCCGGCAAGCTATGTGTTGTTTCTGAAGGCTGGCGGCATGGCCGATCTGATCTCGACAGGCACCGCAGCAGGGGCGCGGCGGCGGGGATTTGCATCCCGGCTGCTGGGCGAATCACTCCATCACCTTGCGGTGGACAAGATCACCGAGGTAACGCTGGAGGTCGCGGTCGACAATGTGGCGGCGCTGGCGCTCTATGCCGGTCTCGGCTTTGGCGAGGTGGGGCGACGGAGCAACTATTACCGGCGTCCGGGTGGCCGTGTTGATGCGCTGGTCCTGCGATGGAGACCCTCGCATTGATGTCCGGTGCCGCAGGGTTCGGCTTGACCCCTGCTGCCGACCGGCATAGAAAAGCCCGGAAAATATTTCGGGATACCCCGTCTAGCCTGCATCTTTCAAACTGCCGGAAAAGAGCTGCGATCGTGTCAAAGAAACTGTTCATCAAGACCTACGGGTGCCAGATGAATGTCTATGATTCAGACCGCATGACCGACGTTCTGGCGCCGCTTGGCTACAGCACCACAGCCACCGCCGATGGCGCCGACATGGTGATCCTGAACACCTGTCATATTCGCGAGAAGGCCTCAGAGAAGGTGTTTTCCGAACTTGGTCGGCTGCGGATGATGAAGGACCGCGCCCGCGATCAGGAAGGCCGTCACGTGGCGATTGCGGTGGCCGGCTGTGTGGCACAGGCCGAGGGCGAGGAAATCACCCGCCGCGCGCCCTGGGTCGATATTGTCGTCGGACCACAAACCTATCACCGGCTTCCCGAGCTGGTCAGCAAGATCGATCCGGGGGCACGCCAGCGTGTGATCGACACCGAATTTCCCGAAGAGGTGAAGTTCGACCAGCTTCCCGGCGAGCACGCCCCGCGCGGGCCGGCGGCGTTCCTGTCGGTGCAGGAGGGATGTGACAAATTCTGCGCCTTTTGCGTTGTTCCCTATACACGGGGCGCCGAATTCTCACGGCCGGCGGCCGGCATTCTTGACGAGGCTCGCCGTCTGACAGGCACCGGCACATGCGAGCTGACGCTGCTTGGCCAGAACGTCAACGCCTATCATGGCGAGGCGCCGGATGGCAGCATCTGGAGCTTGGCGCGCCTCATTCGCGAGCTTGCCGAGATCGACGGGCTGAAGCGGATCCGCTACACCACCTCGCACCCGCTGGACATGGAAGATGATCTGATCATGGCGCATCGTGACGTGCCAGGCCTGATGCCCTATCTGCACCTTCCGGTGCAGTCCGGCTCGGACCATATCCTGGCCGCGATGAACCGCCGCCACACCCACGATGTCTATCTGCGCGTGCTTGACAGGCTTCGTGAGGCGCGCCCGGATATCGCCTTCTCGGGTGATTTCATCGTCGGTTTTCCGGGTGAGACCGATCGCGATTTCGCCGAGACGCTGGCCCTTGTCGACAAGGTTGGCTACGCCTCGGCCTATTCCTTCAAATACAGCCCGCGCCCGGGCACGCCGGCCGCCGGCTCGGACGAGCAGGTGCCGGAGGATGTGAAGGCTGACCGGCTTGAGGCCCTGCAGCAATTGCTGAATGCCCAGCAGCTGGCCTTCAACAAGGCAAGCGAGGGCAAGGTGATGGATGTTCTGATCGAGCGGCGCGGTGGCCGCGACGGACAGGTGGCGGGACGCAGCCCCTATATGCAGGCGGTCAATCTCGAGGCGGGCGAGGATCTAATCGGCAGCATCATTTCCTGCCGCGTCACCGAAGCAAGGCAGAACAGCGTGGTTGGGGCGGTTGCATGACCGGATTTGCGTGGTAAAGGCGGTGAAGCCCACCTCCATTCGTATGGAATTCGAGGATAATGGCACGCTTGCCAGGCTGACAGGCGAGCATAACCAGAACCTCGCGCGTCTCGAAAAGGCACTTGATGTTGCGCTCGACAGTTTTGGCAACAGCATCACCGTGTCCGGTCCGGCGGCGGCGGTGAAGACGGCGCGTCGGGCGCTTGAGGATATCTACCGGCAGCTTGGCAGCGGCGGCGATGTTCCCGAGGACGGATCGCTGATCAGCGATGTGCTGCGCTGGGTCACGGTTGGTGATGGCGCCGTCGATGCCGACCAGATTGAGGGCCAGAAAAAGGGCCAGAATATGGGCCAGAATATGGGCCGGAGTGTCGAGACATGGCGCAAGAAAATCATCGCCAAGACACCGGGACAGGCCGCCTATCTTGATCTGCTTCGCAAGCACGAGGTTGTGTTCGGCCTCGGGCCGGCGGGTACCGGCAAGACCTATATGGCGGTGGCGAAGGCGGTCGAGTCGCTGAAAAAACGCGAGATCGAGCGGATTGTGCTGTCGCGGCCGGCCGTCGAGGCCGGTGAGCGTCTGGGCTTTCTTCCCGGCGATATGAAGGAAAAGGTCGACCCCTATCTGCGGCCTCTCTATGACGCGCTGTATGACATGATGCCGGCGGACAAGGTCGAGCGCATGCTTGTCAGCGGTGAGATCGAGATTGCCCCGCTGGCCTTCATGCGGGGGCGAACCCTCAGCGCTTCCTATGTCATCATCGATGAGGCGCAGAACACGACCCCGGTACAGATGAAGATGGTGCTGACCCGGCTCGGCGAGGATTCCCGCATGGTCATCACCGGTGATCTCAGCCAGATCGACCTTCCTGACGGCCAGCCGTCGGGTCTTGCCGATGCTGTCGGGCGGCTCGGCAATGTCGAAGGTGTGGGGATCAAGCATCTGTCTGGCAAGGATGTTGTCAGACATCCGGTAGTGGCGCGGATCTTGCAGGCCTATGAAAGCGACAGCTGAAACAAGCAAGCCACTGGACAGACCGTGCAAAATCAGTCCAAATGGGATTCCGGCGTATGACGCCGACTGACCTGCAAGGAGCCGCAGTAGTTACTGGCATGAACACGATGCCCCTGGAGCCTGACAGTCCGGACCCGGACCCTCTCTCATCCGAACATTGGCAAACCGATGGCGGCAGCCATCTGGATCTGGTCATCGACCGGCATATATGGCCGGAAGATATGATCGATTCTGTCCGCCCGACGCTGGTTCTGGCGACAGATATCGCCTGCGAGACGTTCAACTGGCCGCGGCTGGAAATCGGCGCGTTGTTCGGCGGCGATGACCGGATCCGCGACCTCAATCTGCGGTTTCGCGGCAAGGATGTCCCAACCAATGTGCTGTCCTTCCCGTCGGACGATGATGCCGCGATGATGGAGTCCGATGCCGCCAGGCTGGCCCCCGGTGAAATCGCCATTGCCTATGAAACGCTGTGCCGCGAGGCGGCGCAGGAGGCGAAGAGCGTCAGCGATCATCTGACACATCTGTGGGTTCACGGACTGCTGCATCTGATGGGTCATGACCATCAGGTCGATGACGAGGCCGATCTTATGGAAGCTGGCGAGGTCAGCGTTCTGGCCAGGCTTGGCATCGCCAACCCCTATGCCGAGCCGGCCGAAAATCTGGCAGGAGGGACCGGCTGATGGTGCGCGCATTGCTGTCAAAGATGTTTCCGGCGCTGAACCCGCCAGCGTCACGGCGCGACGAGCTGGAAAGCCTGCTTGCCGTTCCGTCAGCCGACATGGCGAGTTTCGATCCGCATGAAGAAGCCCTGCTTCGCAATATTCTGGGCCTGCAGGACCTGAATGCCTCGGATGTGATGATTCCCCGCGCCGACATCGTCTCGGTCAGCATGTCGGAAAGCTTTTCCGAGATCATCGCGCAGATGACGGCGGCCAATCACAGCCGGCTTCCGGTGCGGCGCGAGACCCTCGACGATATTGCCGGCATCATCCATATCAAGGATGTGTTTGCGCATCTTCATGCTGGCAAGGCGCCCGATATCGGAACGCTGCTGCGGCCGGCATTGTTCGTGGCGCCGACCATCAGGTGTCTCGATTTGCTTCACGAAATGCGGCTGCGGCGCCGGCATCTGGCGCTGGTGGTCGATGAATTCGGTGGTGTCGACGGGCTGATCACCATCGAGGATCTTGTCGAGGAGATTGTCGGTGAGATCGAGGATGAACATGACCAGACGATCCAGCCGCAGATGACATTCAATGAGGATGGCACAATCCTTGCCGAGGCGCGGCTCGAGGTGAAGGAGCTTGAAACCCTGACCGGGCGGCTGCTCGAGGATGATGATCGTGACGAGATCGACACGCTTGGCGGTCTTGTCTGCGCTGTTGCCGGCCGCGTGCCGGGCCGCGGCGAGGTGGTACGTCATCCCTCAGGTCTGCAGTTCGAGGTGGTCGAGGGCGATCCGCGGCGCCTGGCATTGCTGAAGATTCGCGGCGTCTCGCGACAACCGCAGAACGTTGGTGACTGACGCGCGCCGGCGATGGCAGCGACTGGCCATCGCCATGCTGGCCGGCATGGCGGCGTCATTTTCCCTGCCGCCCTTCGGACTGGTGCCGCTGATCGCAGCCCTGTCCCTGCCGGCACTGATGCTGGCCCGTGCCGGTTCGATGATCGAGGCAGGTCTGATTGGCGGCGCGGCAGGTTATGGCTGGTTCCTTGCCTCGCTGTGGTGGATTTCGCTGTCGATGGTGACGGGGGCGACGGGCCACTGGCCGTTGATTCCGCTGCCTCTGTTCGGCATTCCGGCGCTTCTGGCGCTGTTCTGGCTTCCGGCGGGCATGCTGGCGCACCGGCTTGGCCGGACTCCGGCGGCGCGATTGCTGCTGTTCGTCGCGATGCTGTCCCTATGTGAATGGGCGCGTGGTCATGTCGCCACCGGCTTTCCCTGGAATGCGCCGGGATATCTGTTTTCGGCCCACATATCGCTGTTGCAGATGGCGGCGTTTGTGGGGCTTTACGGTCTTAGCCTCATAGCCCTTATCTGGGCCATGGTGCCGGCGCTATGGTGGCTGGGCTGGCGGCGGCTGGCGGTTGTCACCTTTCTCATTATGCCACTGGCAGCTTTTGTCGGCATGGTCCGGCTTTCAAACCTGCCGACGGTATCAGACGATGCGCTGCCAAAGACGGTGCGGATTGTTCAGCCAGCGGTCCCGCAGCATGAAAAATGGGACAGGAGTTTGCGTCCCGACCATCTGCGGAGACTCACCTCGCTGTCGCGTGATCAACATCCGATCCCGCAGCTGGTAATCTGGCCCGAAACGGCCTTTGCCGGCCGGCTTGACCGCGAGGCAGCGCTGCTCCGCGAAATGGCATGGGAGGTGCTGCCGTTCGACGGGTGGCTGATCACCGGGGCTCCCCGTTTCGATTCCCAGGACAGGCTGTTCAACGCCGCCGCGCTGGTCACCCCGCAGGGCCGCATCGAGGCTCTTTATGACAAGCGCCGCCTCGTACCCTTTGGCGAATATGTGCCCTTGCGTCGTTTTCTGCCATTTGCCGACGCAATTGCCGGACCGATCGACTTTTCACCAGCCGATGGCAACAGGCTGTTCACCCTGCCGCATTACGGTCATCTGCAATTGCTGATCTGTTATGAAACACTGTTTCCCGGGGGTGTTGTCTCGCCCGGACCGCGCCCGGATATGCTGGTTAATTTGACGAACGACGCCTGGTTCGGCCACACGCCCGGACCCTGGCAACATCTGGCCCAAGCCCGCATGCGGGCGGTCGAGGAAGGCATCCCGATGGTCCGCGTGGCCAATACCGGTGTTAGCGCCGTTTTCGATGGTGCTGGCAGCAAGCTTGGTGAAATCGGTCTAGGCGAAACAGGGTTTCTGGATGTAAAAGTGCCGCCGTCACTGTCTCAAACCATCTATGCGCGGTGGCGGGAGACAGGCTTTCTGGTGCTGCTGGGTATGTTTGGTGTTGTCATCATCTGTCTTGACCGTGCCAGATCTATGAGGCAGTAGAGCAGAGATTTGAAATCTGGAGATAGATATGGGCCATCTTTTTACCTCTGAGTCGGTTTCGGAGGGGCATCCCGACAAGCTGTGCGACCGCGTATCAGACACCGTCCTCGACCTGTTTCTGGCTGAAGAGGCGGAAGCACGCGTCGCCTGTGAAACCTTTGCCACAACCAACCGGGTGATCATTGGTGGTGAGGTTCGCGCCTCAGAGGGCAAGCTTGCCGGCATTCTGGCATCGATCGAGGGCGCGGTTCGCGGCGCCGTTGCCGATATCGGTTATGAGCAGGAAGAATTTCACCACGCGCGTTTCGAATTCCAGAACTATCTTCATGAGCAGTCGACCGACATCGCGATGGGCGTCGATGAAGGTGATGACAAGGATGAGGGCGCCGGTGATCAGGGCCTGATGTTCGGCTATGCCTGCCGCGAGACTGATGTCCTGATGCCGGCGGCGATCCATTATTCGCATCAGATCCTCAAGCGACTTGCCGAAATTCGCAAGGCTGACGCCGATTCCATCCTTGGGCCGGATTCGAAAAGCCAGATCACACTTGCCTATGATGATGACGGCCGTCCGTTAGGCGCGCGCAAGATTGTGCTGTCGACCCAGCACGACGCTGCCGCCACCCAGGATGACATCCGCCGGTTGGTGACGCCGGTGATTGCCGACATCCTGCCCGATGGCTGGATGGTTGGCGCCGAGGACCTGCTGGTCAACCCGACAGGCAATTTCGTCATTGGCGGGCCTGATGGTGATGCTGGCCTGACCGGGCGCAAGATCATTGTCGACACATATGGCGGGGCGGCGCCACATGGCGGCGGCGCCTTTTCCGGCAAGGACCCGACAAAGGTTGATCGGTCGGCCGCCTATGCGGCGCGCTATCTTGCCAAGAATGTTGTCGCCGCCGGCCTTGCCGAGCGGTGCACCATCCAGCTTGCCTATGCCATTGGTGTCGCGCAGCCGGTTTCGGTCTATGCGGACACGCATGGCACAGGCACGGTGGATAATGCGCGTCTTGAAGAGGCGCTGACAGGTGCGATGCCGCTGACGCCGCGCAACATTCGCCAGCATCTTGGCCTGAACAAGCCGATTTATGCGCCGACCGCCGCCTATGGTCATTTCGGCCGGACAGCCGGTGAGGCTGGCGAGGGCACCTTCAGCTGGGAAGCTGTCGACCTTGCCGACAAACTGGCCGCGTCGGTCTGATTGCGGGCTATATCCCTGGCACCGATGCGATGACAAAACCCGACGGTGACAGTTCCGATTTCGAGGGACGTGAATTTCAGGGCCTCCATTTCTACGGGCGCCGTAAGGGGCGAAAGCTTCGCTCCACCATGCAGGCGTTGCTTGACGGGCAACTCCCGCTGCTGCGCTACGACCCGGCAAAGACGCCTGTCGCGCAGTTCGATCGTCAGCCTGACGACATCTTTCTTGAAATCGGCTTTGGTGGCGGCGAGAATCTGGCGGCTGTCGCGGCGGCCCGTCCTGATGCCGGTTTCATCGGTGCCGAGCCCTTTATCAATGGCGTTGCCAGCCTGCTTCGTCACATTGAGGATCGTGGGCTGTCCAATATCCGCATCTGGGATGATGATGTTCGTCTGATCCTCGGCGGCATGCCGGATGCCTGTCTTGCCGGTGCCTATGTGCTGTTCCCCGACCCCTGGCCAAAGCGTCGCCATGCGGCGCGGCGGATCCTTGCGCCGGCGGTACTGGATGAGCTGGCGCGGCTGCTCAGACCGGAAGGCAGTCTTGTCCTGGCAAGTGATCATCCGGTGGCAAAGTCATGGCTTCTCCAGGCGGCCTGTTCGCACCCCGATTTCCGCTGGACCGCGCGTCGCCCGGTTGACTGGCGCACCCGCCCACAGGCATTGGTGCCGACGCGATACATGAAGAAGGCGGAACGTGAAGCCCGCACTCCGAACTGGTTTTTGTTTGAACGTCGATGCGGCTGAGGCTGCGTTCCGGTGCAGACTGCTTATCCCTTGCCTTGCTGTCAGCAACCGACTATATACAGAGCAACAATATACTGTCGCTTCAGATGGTGGGCCGCTGGCCCACTTTTTTATTGTCTGGTTTATTGTCTGAAGACTTATTGCCTGAAGACCAGTCACCGGCGACCCCGCCGGATGGCGGTCTGGCGGGCGGAAACGGAAAGATTGCAACGTGGTCGAATCACGGGTCAGTCAGATCATTGAAGATGCGGTGGAAGATCTTGGCTTCCATCTCGTCAGGGTGCAGTATTCCGGCGTGAAAACCGGCCGCAGCAAGCTTCAGATCATGGCGGAACCGAAGCAAGACCGCGACATGACGGTTGAGGATTGCGAGCAGCTGAGCCGGCATATCGCAGCGCTGCTGGATGTCGATGACCCGATCTCCAGCGCCTATACGCTCGAGGTCAGCTCACCGGGGATCGACCGCCCGCTGACCCGCATCGAGGATTATGAGCGTTTTGACGGTGAACTGGCGAAACTCACGCTCCGCTTCATGCTTGACGGGCGCAAGCGGTTCAACGGGCGTCTTGGTGGTCTCGACGAGGATGGGAAGATCGTTCTCGAAACCACCTTTGGCAAATTCGCCTTTGCCTTTGAGGAGATTGATTCGGCGCGAATCGATCCAACTGAAATTCTGGACCGTGAGGCGACCGCAAGGTCCTGAACGGCACCATCTGGACGTCCTGAAGGACGCAACTGAGCAGGTAGAGAAAATGGATACATCATCGATTCCAGGGCTTGAGCTTATCCAGGTCGCCGATGTGGTGGCCCGCGAGAAATCGATTGATCGCGAAGAGGTCATGGTGGCCATGGAAGAGGCCATCCAGAAGGCGGGCCGTGCCAAATACGGGCTGGACCGCGACATTCGTGCGATGATCGACCGGAAGAGCGGCGCCATCACCCTCGAACGCTGGATCGAGGTTGTCGAGGAAGTCGAGGATGATGCCACGCAGATGAGCATCGAGGAAGGCACCAAGCAGACACCGCCGCTGGCGGTTGGCGAATTCTGGCGCCAGTCCCTGCCGCCCATCGAGTTTGGCAGGATCGCCGCGCAGACGGCAAAGCAGGTGATCTCGCAGAAGGTCCGCGATGCCGAGCGGGCGCGCCAGTATGAGGAATATAAGGACCGGGTTGGCGAGATTGTTGTCGGCACGGTGAAGCGCGCCGAGAGCTATTCGATCACCGTCGATCTTGGCCGCGCCGAGGCGGTGATCCGCCGCGAGGAGATGATCCCGCGCGAGAATCTGCGTCAGGGCGACCGCGTTCGTGCCTATATCATCGATGTTCGTGAAGAGCCGCGCGGCCCGCAGATTTTCCTGTCGCGCGCCTGCAATGAATTCATGGCCAAGCTGTTCACCCAGGAAGTGCCGGAAATCTATGACGGCATCATCGAGATCAAGGGCGTTGCCCGTGAGGCCGGAAGCCGCGCCAAGATCGCCGTGCTGTCGAAAGACCCCGGAATCGATCCGGTCGGTGCCTGTGTCGGCATGCGCGGAAGCCGGGTTCAGGCCGTGGTCGGTGAATTGCAGGGCGAGAAGGTCGAGATCATTCCCTATACCGAGGACCCGGCCTCGTTTGTCGTCAATGCGCTGGCACCTGCCGAGGTGGCCAAGGTGGTGATGGATGAGGTGGCAAGCCGCATGGAGGTGGTCGTTCCGGATGATCAGCTCAGCCTTGCCATTGGCCGGCGCGGGCAGAATGTCCGCCTCGCCTCGCAGCTGTCCGGCTGGTATATCGACATCCTGACCGAAGCCGAGGAATCGGAGCGCCGGCAGGAGGAGTTCCGCACCCGCTCGGCGCGATTCATCGAGGCACTGAACATCGATGACGTCATCGCCCATCTTCTTGTCGCCGAGGGCTTTGTTCTTCCCGAGGAGATCGCCGAGACCCCGATTGGGGAGCTGTCGACGATTCAGGGTTTTGATGAGTCGATTGCCGAGGAACTGCAGGCCCGCGCCGTTGAGTTTGTCGAGCGTGAATCGCAGCGCATCAATGAGGCTCTCGATACGCTGAAGGTGTCCGAAGACCTTCGCAATTTCGAATATATCAGCCTTGGCATGATGCTGAAGCTTGCCGAGAACGGTGTGGTTACGCTTGACGACCTTGCCGATCTCGACAGTGACGAACTTGTCGGAATGCTGTCAGAGCACGGGCTGGAGGATGACACCGAGGCAGGTGACATCATCATGGCGGCCCGCGCCCACTGGTTCGATGACGAAGAGTCCGAGGCGGCCGAAATGCCGGCTGGCGACGCCGAGGCCGACGCCGATACCGGCGACGCGCCGGCGGCAAGCTAGCACCATGGTCCGGAGGAACGCATGGCCGAGCGCACCTGCATCCTGTCCGGCAAGAGCCTGCCACGTGACCGGCTGATCCGGTTCGTTGCCGGTCCCGAAGGTCATGCTGTCGTCGATCTGGCGGAAAAGCTGCCTGGCCGCGGTGCCTGGATCGAGCTGAGCGCCGACAGCCTTCGTCGTGCCGATGACAGGAAACTGCTGAACCGTCGGATTGGTGCCGGGTTTCAGGATGCCGAACGCGACATCACGCAGATTGCCGAGATGCTGCGGGCGCGGGCCATTGCCACCGCCGGCATGGCGCGCCGCGCCGGCTGCCTTGTCGGTGGTGCGGGAAAACTGGCTGCCGAGGCCGCCGGCTTTGCCGGCCTGCTTGCCGCGCCGGATGCATCGGAACGGGAAATGCGGCGTCTGTCTTCACGACTGGCCGTCGATTGGACAAGCCAGAGCCTTGAGGCCGAGGAACTTGGTCGGATCTTCGGCCGGGACAGTCTTGCCTTTGTCGGCATTCGTGCCGGGAGGGCACCAAAATTGGCGGAGACACTCCGCCTCGAGCTGACGCGCATGGAGGTCTTTTCTGTGTCTTCGGCTTGTCAGGCACGGTGATACCGGTGTATCACCTTGCGCACATGGGCGATGGGACATGCGACTCGCATTGCGGTGTATGTCGATCGTCAGGAAAGGGTTCGTAAATGAGCGACGATAGCGGAAAATCCAAGAAGCTCAGCCTGTCCGGTGGTGGCAAGCTGACCCTTGGCGGAATCGAGGCGGGAACGTTGCGTGCCAATACTGGTGGCGCCGGACGTCGCACCGTCCAGGTTGAGGTGCGCCGCAAGCGCGCGCCTGCCGCACCGCATCGGGCCACCACGCCAAAGGCTGAACCTGTCGCCGCGACGCCGTCACCGCAGGCCGCACCGCCAGAGCCCGTCGATACCGAAGATCGTCTGACCGCGCAGGAACGCGCCGCCCGTGTTCGCGCGCTGCAGGAAGGCATGAAGAAGCCCGAGGCCGCGCCTGGTGAAGATGCGCCGGCTGAAGGCATGGATGTGGCCGCGCCGGCCGCGCCGGTGGCCGAGGCACAACCCGAAGTGCCGGCCGAGCCGCTCGATCCGGCCGAGGCGCGCCGCGCTGCCGAACTGGCGGAACTGAAGGAAATCGAAGCCGAGGAAGAACGCCGCCGCGATGAAGAGGCGCGCAAACATTCCGAGGCCAATGCCCGCCGCGCCGCCGCTGCGAATGTCGCCGCGCCGGCCGCCGCGCCGTCTCCCTCCGGGCCGTCGACAACCGACGCCCCCAGCCGCCGCCGCCGTCATGTCGAGGAAATCCCCTCGCGCCGGCCAGCCGCGCCGCGCCGCGATGGCGCCGGTCGCCGGCAGTCCGGCAAGATGACGATCACGCAGGCCCTGTCGGGGGATGAACAGCGCCGCCAGCGCTCGCTCGCCTCGGTCCGCCGCCAGCGTGAAAAGGCGCGGATGCGTGATGAGCAGCCGCAGGTCAAGCAGGTTCGTGATGTCGTGATCCCGGACAGCATTTCGGTGGCGGAGTTCGCCAACCGGATGGCCGAGCGGACCGCCGATGTGGTCAAGGAGCTGATGAAGCTTGGCGTCATGGCGACGGCCGCGCAGACGATTGATGGCGAGACAGCCGAGCTTGTTGCCCAGGAATTCGGTCACCGTGCGCAGCGTGTATCCGAATCCGACGTCGAAATCGGGCTTGAGGGCGCCGAGGATGACGATGACAGCCTGCAGCCGCGCCCACCAATCGTCACCGTGATGGGCCATGTCGACCACGGCAAGACAAGCCTTCTCGACGCCATCCGGCAGACCGATGTCGCGGCTGGTGAATCGGGCGGGATTACCCAGCATATCGGTGCCTATCAGATCAAAACGCCGGCCGGCAACGCCATCACCTTTATCGACACACCCGGCCACGAGGCCTTCACCGAGATGCGCTCACGCGGGGCGAACATCACAGATATCGTGATTCTGGTTGTTGCGGCCGATGATTCTGTGATGCAGCAGACCGTTGAGGCGATCAACCACGCCAAGGCTGCCGGCTGTCCGGTGATTGTCGCGGTGAACAAATGCGACAAGCCCGAGGCCGATCCAAAGCGCGTCCGCAACGATCTCCTGCAGCATGAAATCATCACCGAGGAATTTGGTGGTGACGTGCTGTGTGTCGATGTGTCGGCTGTCACTGGCCAGGGCCTCGACAAGCTTGAGGAAGCCATCATGCTTCAGTCCGAGCTGCTGGAGCTCACCGCCAACCCGGCTCGTGCCGCCAGCGGCGTCGTCGTCGAGGCGAAGGTCGAGCGTGGCCGCGGGTCTGTAGCCACGCTGCTGGTCCAGAAGGGAACGCTGAAGCTTGGTGATATCTTTGTAGTCGGTGCCGAGAGTGGCCGTGTCCGGGCGCTGCTGGATGACCGTGGCAAGAATCTGGAATCCGCCGGTCCCGGCCAGCCTGTCGAGATCCTCGGCCTGAACGGCACGCCGATGGCAGGTGATAATTGTGTTGTTGTCGAGTCCGAGGCGCGGGCCCGCGAGATTGCCGAATATCGCACACGCCAGATGAAGGACCGCGAGGCCGCCCGCGGCGCGCGCGGGTCGGTCGAACAGATGCTGTCGGCGATTGCCGCCGGTGAGGCCGAGGAGCTGCCGGTCGTCATCAAGACCGATGTTCACGGCTCGCTGGAAGCCATTCGTGTGGCGCTGGAAAAGCTTGGCACCGACCAGGTGAAGGTGCGCATCCTGTCCGCTGGTGTCGGCGCGATCAGCGAATCCGACATTTCATTGTCGGCGGCGTCGAATGCCATTGTCATTGCCTTCAATGTCCGTGCCATTCCGCAGGCGCGCGACCTTGCCAAGCGTGACGGGGTCGAGATCCGCTATCATTCGATCATCTATGAGCTGATCGACGAGGTGAAGTCGGCGATGGGCGGTCTTCTCAGCCCTGACACGCAGGAAGACTTCATCGGCTATGCCGAAATTCGCCAGGTGTTCGGCGTGTCCAAGATCGGCAAGGTTGCCGGCTGCATGGTGACCGAAGGCATCATCAAGCGGGGCTGCAAGGTGCGCCTGCTTCGCGACAATGTCGTGATCCATGAAGGCTCGCTGAAAACGCTGCGGCGCTTCAAGGACGAGGTCAAGGAAGTCCGCGAGGGCTATGAATGTGGCATGGGTTTCGAGAATTACTCGGACATCCAGGAAGGCGACATGATCGAATGTTTCGAGCTTCGCGAAGTGGCCCGTACGCTCGACTGATCTGTCGCTGTCCGCGACAACGAGGACATTATGGCTGGAAAATCGAAGCGGGTCGCCGCCAATATGCCATCGCAGCGCCAGCTCCGTGTTGGTGAGATGCTGCGCCATGCGCTGTCGGACATTCTGACCCGCGACACGTTTTTCGATCCGGACCTTGATGGCGTGCCGATCACCATCTCCGAGATTTCCGTCAGCCCCGATCTGTCGAACGCCCGTGTCTACACGATGCCGCTTGGCGGCGAGCGGAGCGATACGGTGCTGCCGGCGCTGAACAGGCTGGCGCCGGTGCTGCAGCGCGAGGTGGCCGGGCGAGTGCATCTTCGCCGGGTGCCGCGACTGAAATTCCTGCTTGATGACAGTTTCGAGAATGCGGCACGGCTGAACGTCGTTTTCAACAGCATCCGAAGCGACGACTGAGACCGGAACCCATGGCGTCGCGGAAGGGCAATCCTGTTCATGGGTGGGTAATTCTCGACAAGCCGGAAGGGCTGAGCTCATCCCGCGCCGTCGGGGTCGTGCGCCGTGTCTTTTCCGCCGCGAAGGCCGGCCATGGCGGCACGCTCGACCCGCTGGCCACAGGCATCCTGCCGATCGCACTTGGCGAAGCAACGAAAACGGTGTCCTTCGCCATGCAGGGGGCGAAATCCTACAGCTTCACCCTCAGCTTTGGCGTGCAGACAACAACGGATGACCGCGAGGGAAGCGCTGTCGCGACATCCGATGTCAGGCCGAACCGTGACGAGATTGCCGCGATGCTGCCGCGCTTTACCGGCAGCATCGAACAGCGGCCGCCAATTTTTTCGGCGATCAAGATCGATGGCGCGCGGGCCTATGACATTGCCCGCAAGGCGGTGGCGGACGGGCTCGACACGCTTCCCGAACTGGCCCCGCGCCCGGTCGAGATCGACCGGCTCGAGCTTTGCGACGTTGCGGACGACAGCGCCACCTTCTTTGTCGCCTGCGGCAAGGGCACTTATATCCGTTCACTGGCACGCGATATCGCGCTGGCGCTTGGCAGCGCCGGCCATGTCAGCAACTTGCGGCGGCTGTCGGTCGGCCCCTTTTCCGAGGCTGACGCGATTTCGCTGGCTTTTTTGGAGGGGCTGGAGCATAGTTCCGCCGCTCTCGAGCATTTGAAGCCCGTTACGAGTGCGCTGGACGACATCCCGGCGTTGCCCGTATCGGCGGGCGAGGCGGCAAAACTCCGTCACGGTCAGACACTGCCGGCGCTTGGCCCTTCGGCCGCGGCGCGTTTTGCGGCGGTGGCAAGTACCGGAACCGGGGTGGCATTATCCGGCGATGATCCCGTGGCGCTTGTCACGGTAAAGGCCGGCCAGCTGCAGCCGCTTCGCGTTTTCAATCTCTGATCCGCCGGCCCGGTGCCGTCGGGGAAACCAAAGGAGGTTTCGATGTCGATTACAAGTGAACGTACGGTCGAACTCATCAAGGAATTCGGCAAGTCGGAAACAGATTCAGGCTCGGCTGCCGTCCAGGTTGCCATCCTGACCGAACGGATCGTCAACCTGACCGAGCATCTGAAGACGCATAAGAAGGATTTCGGGTCGCGCCGGGGCCTGCTGTCGATGGTTGGCCAGCGCCGCAATCTTCTTGATTATATCAAGAAGGGCGATGAGGGCGCCTACAAGGAACTGATCGGCCGTCTCGGACTGCGCCGGTAATTCCTGTCGCATCTTCGGGGAAACCCGTCTGAAATCAGGCCCGGCCGCCAGCGCAGCCGGGCCTTTTTCATGCCCGGTATTTTGGCCGGTATTATGGTGGATATTTCTTGTTTGCTTTTTGGCCTGACGCGTGTCACAACATCGCCGAACAGGAGACCAGAAAAAAACGCCGGGGCCCATAGATGATGGCGTGGGGGCCCTATAGACCGACACCGCGGACCGAGCGGCGGTCATCACCCCCCAAGCACATCCACGGACAGATTTCCTGTTGCTGACGCGCGGCCAGAAAAGGTCAGTGCGGCGGCCATGTTCGTCTAACGGGCCCGGCATTGTGATGATGAAAGAGATACACAACGATGTTCAAGATTTTCCGCAAAGAGCTTGACTGGAACGGCACCCCGCTTGTTCTGGAAACCGGCAAGGTTGCCCGTCAAGCCGATGGCGCGGTCATGGTCAGCCTCGGCGAGACCACCGTCCTCTGTACCGCCGTGGCTGCCCACAGCCCGCGGCCGGGACAGGATTTTTTCCCGCTGACAGTCAATTATCAGGAAAAGGCCTTTGCCGCCGGCAAGATCCCCGGCGGTTTCTTCAAGCGTGAGGGCCGGCCATCCGAGAATGAAACGCTGGTCAGCCGCCTGATCGACCGGCCGATCCGGCCGCTGTTCCCGTCCTCCTTCAAATGCGAGACGCAGGTGATCTGTACCGTGCTGGCGCATGACATGGAGAACAACCCCGACATCGCCGCGATGGTTGGCGCCTCGGCGGCGCTGTGCCTGTCCGGCGTGCCGTTCTTCGGCCCGATCGCGGCGGCGCGTGTCGGCTGGATTGATGGCGCCTATGTCCTCAACCCGACCGTGGCGCAGATGGAGGAAACCGACCTCGACCTCGTCGTTGCCGGCACGCATGAAGGCGTTCTGATGGTCGAATCCGAGGCGCAGGAACTGTCCGAGGAGGTCATGCTCGGCGCGGTGAATTTCGGCCATGACGCGATGAAGCCTGTCCTCGATGCGATTATCGAGCTTGCCGAGAATTGCGCCAAGGAGCCGCGTGCGCTTCCCGAGGAGCCGGCCGAGGCACCCGAAATCCAGAAGGTCATTAACGGGTTCGACAAGAAATTCACGGCCGCCTATCAGATTGCCGACAAGACCGAGCGCCAGGCCGCGCTTGGCGAGGTTCGGACCGCGATCAAGGAAAAGCTTGGCGATGACTATGACGGTGTTCTCGTCGGCAGCCTGATCAAGGGCAAGGAAGCCGATGTCGTCCGTGGCTCGATCCTGAAGACCGGATCGCGTATCGACGGCCGCGACACCAAGACGGTCAGGCAGATTGTTGCCGAGGCCGGCTTCCTGCCACGCGCCCACGGCTCGGCGCTGTTCACACGCGGCGAGACACAGGCGATGGTCGTGGCGACGCTTGGTACAGGCCAGGACGAGCAGATCATCGACGCGCTTGTCGGTGAAAGCCGCTCGAACTTCATGTTGCATTACAACTTCCCGCCCTACTCGGTCGGTGAGGCTGGCCGTGTCGGCTCGCCCGGTCGTCGCGAGATCGGCCATGGCAAGCTTGCCTGGCGGGCCCTGCGTCCATTGCTGCCAAGCAAGGAGGACTTCCCCTATACGGTGCGGCTTGTTTCCGAGATCACCGAGTCGAACGGGTCATCCTCGATGGCCTCGGTCTGTGGCGGTTCGCTGGCGCTGATGGATGCTGGTGTGCCGGTTGACCGTCCGGTGGCTGGCATCGCCATGGGTCTGATCAAGGAAGGCGATGATTACGCTGTCCTGTCCGACATCCTTGGTGATGAGGATCATCTTGGCGACATGGACTTCAAGGTGGCCGGATCGGAAGCCGGGATCACCTCGCTTCAGATGGACATCAAGATCACCTCGATCACACCGGAAATCATGGAGATCGCGCTCGACCAGGCCAAGGATGGACGCCTCCATATCCTCGATGAGATGGCAAAGGCCCTGACCTCGGCCCGTGACGGTCTGGCGGACAGCGCCCCGAAGATCACCACGATGAGCATCCCGGTCGACAAGATCCGCGACATCATCGGCCCGGGTGGCAAGATCATCCGCGAGATCTGCGAGACCACCGGCGCCAAGATCGATATCGATGATGACGGCACCGTCAAGGTGGCGGCTGTCACCGGCGCCTCGGGCGAGGCCGCGGTGGCCCGCATCAGGGACATTGTCGCCGAGCCCGAGCTTGGCGTGATCTATAACGGCACCGTCGTGAAGACCGTTGATTTTGGCGCCTTCGTCAATTTCCTCGGCGCCAAGGACGGTCTTGTCCATATCTCCGAGCTGCAGGATGGAAGGACCGAAAAGACGACCGACATCTGCAAGGAAGGCGATACGGTCAAGGTCAAGGTCATCGGCTTTGATGATCGCGGCAAGGTCAAGCTGTCGATGAAGCGTGTCGACCAGGAGACCGGTGACGATCTCGAGGCTGCCGAGGCGTAAACCGCCTCACCATCCCGAACATGCAAACGCGCGCCCTCACCGGCGCGCGTTTTTCATGTCCCGCTATATAGATCTGGATAGCGATAACTATATCGATTCAGGGACAGGGTGAGGGTCAGTCCTCGGCTTCCGGCGGCACGGCGATGGTGTTGAAGCCGCCATCGACGAAATGCACCTCGCCGGTCACGCCCGATGACAGATCGGACACCAGATACAGGCCGGACCGGCCAACCTCGGTAATGTCGGGGTTGCGGCGCAGCGGCGCGCTGTCCTCGGCATGGCGGTAGATATGCCGGGCGCCGGTAATCGCCGCCCCGGCAAGCGTCTTCATCGGTCCCGCCGACAGCGCGTTGACGCGGATATTCTGCCCGCCAAGATCGACCGCCAGATAGCGCACCGAGCTTTCCAGCGCCGCCTTGGCAACGCCCATGACATTGTAGTTCGGCGAAATCCGCTGCGCGCCGATATAGCTGAGGGTCAGTAGCGCGCCGCCATCCGGCATCATACCGCGCGCCGCCTGCGCCACCTCGGTGAAGGAGAAGGCCGAGACCATCATCGTATCGATGAAATTCTGCCGGCTGGTGTTGAAATAGGCGCCCTTCAGCTCCGACTTGTCGGAAAAGGCCAGCGCATGGACAACGAAATCGATGCTGGACCAGTGACCGGCAAGCCAGTCAAAGGCACCGGCAACGCCGCCTTCCTCTGCCACGTCGCATTCGACCATCAGCTCCGCTCCCACCGATTCGGCAAGCGGGCGAAGCCTCTTGCCAAACCCCTCCATCTGGTAGGTGAAGGCAAGCTCGGCACCGGCCTCGGCGGCGGCGGCGGCGATTCCCCAGGCGCTGGAACGCTCATTGGCGACACCCATGATCAGCCCGCGCTTGCCGGCAAGAAGGCCCCCGCCCATGTCAGACCTTCCGCAGTGCCAGCGTGGCGTTGGTGCCGCCAAAGCCGAAGGAGTTCGACAGTGCCAGCCTGATATCAACATCATCGACCCGGCTGGTTGGTACCGGAATGTCACCGATGGCCGGATCGGGGGTCTCGATATTCGCTGAGCCGGCGATGAAGCCTTCCAGCATCATGATCAGCGTATAGATCGCTTCCTGAACCCCGGTGGCGCCAAGCGAATGACCGGTCAGTGACTTTGTCGAGGTTACCGTCGGCAGATAGCCGCGCTGGCCAAACACCTCACGCACCGCGTCCAGCTCCTTGACATCGCCAACCGGTGTCGAGGTGCCATGCGCGTTGATGTAATCAACCGGCTCAGCAATTGGCGTGCCGTCAAACCCGGCCAGCGCCAGTTCCATGCAGCGGACGGCGCCTTCGCCCGATGGGGCGACCATGTCATGCCCGTCGGAATTCGCGCCATAGCCGGCTATCTCGGCATAGATCTTCGCACCGCGGGCCAGCGCATGCTCCATATCCTCGACGACAACCATGCCGCCACCACCGGCGATGACGAACCCGTCGCGGTCGGCGTCATAGGCGCGCGAGGCGCGTTCTGGCGTATCATTATATTTCGAGGACATGGCCCCCATCGCGTCGAACAGCACCGACAGTGTCCAGTGAAGCTCCTCGCCGCCGCCGGCAAAGACGATGTCCTGGCTGCCATTGCGAATGGCGTCGACGGCCGAGGAAATGCAGTGCGCCGAGGTCGAACAGGCCGAGGTGATGGAGAAATTCACGCCCTTGATCTTGAAGAAGGTGGCGATGCAGGCCGACACGGTCGATGACATGCAGCGCGGCACCATATAGGGGCCGATGCGCTTTGGGCCCTTTTCGCGGGTGACGTCGAAGGCCTGCATCATATTGGCCGTCGAGGGCCCGCCAGACCCGGCGATCAGCCCGGTGCGCGGGTTCGACACCTGATCCTCACCAAGGCCGGAATCGGCGATGGCCTGTTCCATGGCCAGCACGGCATAGGCGGCGCCATCCCCCATGAAGCGAAGCTGCTTGCGGTCAATATGCTCGGCAATATCCATCTTCACGCTGCCGTGGATCTGGCTCCGGAACCCAAGCTCGGCATAATCCGGCGCATGGACGATGCCTGAGCGGCCCTCGCGAAGTGAATCCGTGACCTCGGCGACATTGTTGCCGATCGAGGATACGATACCGATGCCGGTAATGGCGACACGACGCATGATCAGGCCTCCTCTGGCTTGAACAGGCCGACACGAATGTCATTGGCCTCGAAGACGGTCTCGCCGTCACAGATGACGCGGCCATCGGCGATGCCCATGACGAGCCGCCGCATGATCACCCGCTTCATATCGATCTCATAGCGGACAAGTTTGTTGGTCGGCAGGATCTGGCCGGTGAATTTCACCTCGCCAACCGACAGCGCGCGTCCCCGCCCCTCGCCGCCGGCCCAGCCAAGGAAAAATCCGACAAGCTGCCACAACGCATCCATGCCAAGGCATCCCGGCATCACCGGATCGCCGTCGAAATGGCAGGGGAAGAACCACAGATCGGGGTTCAGGTCGAATTCCGAGATGATCTGCCCCTTTTCATGCGCCCCACCACCATCATTGATCTCGGTGATCCTGTCGCACATCAGCATCGGCGGCAGCGGCAGTTGCGGATTTCCGGGGCCGAAAAGCTCACCCTTCGCGCAGGCGATGAGATCGTCGTAACTAAAGGCATTCTGCTGCAGTGGCGGCATGTGGTCTGTCCCCGGATATGAAGTGAAACCGAACGCTGTGGGGCCATCTGCCCGCAGGCATTCGGCGGAAATTTCACGGCTGCCGACGGTCCTTCATCGTCTGTGACCATCACGCCAACCGGCCCTCAAAAAAGCACGAAACAGGCCCTGAGGCCAAGGGATTATTGACAAGACATGACCAAGGAAGCATGTTTCTGGGCATGATGGTTGAAGTGATCGGGAAAGACAGTCACGCAAATTACGAGACGGCTCTGGCGCAGCGTCTTCGTGATGCCGGTCTGCGGCCGACGCGTCAGCGACTGCTGATTGCCGAATTGTTGCTCGATGGCCGGCACCGCCATGTATCCGCCGACAGTCTGGCCCGCGAGATTCGCAACACCGGCACGCATATGGCAGGCGGCACCATCTATAACACGCTGAACCAGTTCACCGACGCCGGATTGCTGCGGCGCGTCACGGTGCATAATGAACACAGCGTGTTCGACACCAACACCGAACATCACCATCATTTCTATGATGGCGAACGTGACCAGCTGATCGACATCCCGGCCAATGCGGTGACACTGGCCTCGCTTCCCGGTGCGCCGGAGGGGCATGATATCCGCTCGGTCGACGTGCTGATTCATATCTCGCCGCGCGACAGCTGACAACCAGCGCGTCGCTGCCCCGGGTGAAGATTGTGGGTAAATTTCTGGGTAAGTTTCTGGGTGGCTGTGACAAAAATGGACAGTTTAAACTCGTTCCAAACTGCTTGATTTTGCGGGCAACGCTCCATACCATCAACGCAGGATAATGACCCGTCGAGACGGGCAAGACGGCCGTGGTGCCAACTAGCGGAGACAAGGATGAACGAGCAAAACAAATGCCCCGTGATGCACGGGGGGATCAAGCACACAACATTCGGTGTGCGGTCAAACCGGGATTGGTGGCCGAACCAGCTGAATTTGAAGATTCTGCATCAGAATTCGGCGCTGTCGAACCCGATGGGGCCGGCCTATAGCTATGCCGAGGCCTTCAAGACGGTCGACCTTGATGTGCTGCGGCAGGAAATCTTCGCGCTGATGACCGACACACAGGAATGGTGGCCAGCCGATTACGGGCATTATGGTCCGCTCTTTATCCGCATGGCATGGCACAGTGCCGGCACCTATCGTACCGGTGACGGGCGTGGCGGCGCCGGGTCGGGGACGCTTCGCTTCGCGCCACTGAACAGCTGGCCCGACAACACCAACCTCGACAAGGCACGCCGCCTGCTGTGGCCGATCAAGCAAAAATATGGCGAGAGCCTGTCCTGGGCCGACCTGATGATCTTCACCGGCAACTGCGCGCTGGAATCAATGGGCTTCAAGACCTTTGGGTTCTCCGGGGGCCGCGAGGACATGTGGGAGCCGGAAGAAGATATCTACTGGGGCACCGAGGACACCTGGCTTGGTGACAAGCGCTATTCGGGTGATCGTGAGCTTGAGAACCCGCTTGCCGCCGTGCAGATGGGTCTGATCTATGTCAATCCGGAAGGTCCGAACGGCAAGCCCGATCCGATGGCATCGGCCCGCGACATCCGCGAGACCTTCGCCCGCATGGCGATGAATGACGAGGAAACCGTGGCGCTGGTTGCCGGTGGTCACACCTTTGGCAAATGTCACGGTGCCGGCGATGCCGGTCTTGTCGGGCCGGAGCCGGAGGGCGCCAGCATCCAGGAGCAGGGCCTTGGCTGGCACAGTGATTTCGAGAGCGGCAAGGGCGTTCACGCCATCACAAGTGGCCTTGAGGGCGCCTGGACGCCGAACCCGATCAAGTGGGACAATGGCTATTTCGACATGCTGTTCGGCTATGAGTGGGAGCTGACCAAGAGCCCGGCTGGTGCCTATCAGTGGACGCCGACTGACGCGTCCGCCAGCAGCCTGGTTCCCGATGCGCATGATCCGGACCGTCGCCACGCGCCGATGATGGCAACAACCGATATCGCGCTTCGCACCGATCCGGCCTATCTGGAGATCTCGCGTCGCTTCCATGCTGACATGGATGAGTTCGCGGACACCTTCGCCCGCGCCTGGTTCAAGCTGACGCACCGTGATATGGGACCGAAATCTCGCTATGTCGGCGCCGAGGTGCCGGCCGAGGATCTGATCTGGCAGGACCCGATTCCGGCGGCAGATCACGCGCTGATTGATGCCGGCGATGTCGCCGCGCTGAAGGCAAGCATCATGGAAACCGGCCTTTCGGTGTCTGAACTTGTTGGCGCGGCATGGGCCTCGGCCTCGACCTTCCGGGGGTCGGACAAGCGTGGCGGCGCCAATGGCGGCCGCATTCGCCTGGCCCCGCAGCGTGACTGGGACGTCAATCAGCCGGTCCAGCTCGACAAGGTGCTGACCGGGCTTGAGGGCGTGCAGTCTTCCTTCAACGCCGCCGGTGGCAAGCAGGTGTCGATGGCCGATCTGATCGTGCTTGGCGGCTGCGCCGCGATCGAGGCCGCCGCCGCAAAGGCAGGCCACAAGATCGAGGTGCCGTTCACGCCGGGCCGCACGGACGCGCTTCAGGAGCAGACGGATATCGAGTCCTTCGCCGTTCTCGAGCCGCTTGCCGATGGCTTCCGCAACTATCTGCAGGCGGATTTCGCTGTCTCGGCCGAGGAGCTTCTGCTCGACAAGGCGCAGCTGATGACATTGTCGGCGCCCGAGATGACGGTGCTGGTTGGCGGCATGCGCGTCCTGAACGCGAATGCCGACTCGCAGCATGGCGTGTTCACCGACAGGCCGGAAACGCTGAGCACCGACTTCTTCGTCAACCTGCTCGACATGGACACTGAATGGAAGCCGGCATCGGCTGCCGAGGAGGTGTTCGAGGGCCGTGACCGCGCCAGCGGTGAGGTCAAATGGACCGGCACGCGTGTCGATCTGGTGTTCGGGTCGAACTCGCAGCTTCGGGCCCTGTCCGAGGTCTATGCCGGCGCGGGTGCCGAGGGTCGGTTTGTCGCCGATTTCGTGGCAGCCTGGGCCAAGGTGATGGATCTCGACCGGTTCGACGTCGCCTGACGTCTCACATTATCTGGATATTTCCAGGACGGCGCCGCGGCATGACCGTGGCGCCGTTTTCCTTTAAGGTGTTTTTTTAAGGCTCTGTTTGACGGTGCCTGTCGGGCGTTTTTTAGACCACTCTTTCAGGCCATCTAATTCAGGATTTCATCCTCGACCAGACCCCAGAGCGAGGTGCGGGATACCCAGCCGCGGATGTCGCCAGCGGCAACCCTGCACCATTGGGTCGGGCAGAACTGGAGTTCCAGCAACGCGTTGCGCTCGGCCACCGCGACCAGAGCGGCGCTGTCATCGGCCTCGGCATAGAGCCGCGCCGAGCTTGTTGTCACGAGCGCCATCCGCTTCAGCGACACCACCGAATGATGCATCCAGCCGGTTGTGCCGTCATGATCGACAATTTTGCGCCACACCCCGAACTCGGCCTCGACGCGCAGCGGCAGGCCGGATTTTCGATAATGCCAGAGGATCGGATATTCGGTTCCCGGCCCGGCCCGCATATTCACATCATCGGATTTCAGCGTCACAAAGCGCGGCACCGGCAGGCCGCTTCCCCGCACGGTCAGCCTTACCGCCTGCGAGTCATCGGCGGCATGGGCGGCCGTGATGGCGGCCGGGATGGTGGCCGGGCCGGTCACGGTCAGTCCAAGGCCGAAAAGGGCCCACCCAAGCAGCGGCAAAAGGACCAGTGCGACAGGTCGAAAAGATTTTTTCATCGGTCTCTTGTTCTGATAAGGTCGTGCGGATTTAAATTGCATGTCAGTGCGCCCCGTCAATCGGGGATATAGTAGGATGTTTTGCCGGACCACGCCATAGATCCGGGCCACGCCCCCTTAAAGTGTGGCTGAACCAATGTATTGTTGAACCAATGTATTGTTGAACCAATGTAGTGCTGAACTAAATTATTGGTATTGCTGAATTGAAGTATGGTTGAAGAGAGTGGAAGGAATGACCCAGAAGAAGCCCGTCGTCTTTCTGACCCGAAAGCTGCCCGACTCGACCGAAACACGGATGCGCGAGCTGTTCGACGCGCGACTGAATGAGAGTGACACGCCGCTGTCAGCCGACGAGCTGCGCACCATCGTCAAGGAAGCCGACGTTCTGGTGCCGACAGTCACCGACCGGATCGATGCCGATCTGATCGAGGCGGCCGGCGACCAGCTGAAGCTCATCGCCTCTTTCGGCACCGGGGTTGATCATATCGACCTTGCCGCAGCCCGCGCCCGCGGCATCACCGTTACCAATACGCCAGGCGTGCTAACCGAGGATACGGCCGACGTCGCGCTGGCGCTGATGCTGGCTGTGCCGCGGCGGATTGCCGAGGGCGACAAGCGGGCCCGCTCGGGCGCCTGGACCGGCTGGTCACCGACCGGCATGCTTGGCCACCGGATCAACGGCAAACGCCTCGGCATCATCGGGATGGGGCGGATCGGGTCCGCGGTGGCGCGCCGGGCACGCGGTTTCGGGCTCAGCATCCATTACCATAACCGCAAGCCGGTTCATCCCGAGACCGAGGCCGAGCTGGAGGCGACCTACTGGGAATCGCTCGACCAGATGCTCAGCCGTGTTGATATTGTCTCGGTGAATTGTCCGCACACGCCGGCCACGAACGGATTGCTGAATCGCGAGAGGCTGGAGCTGATGCAGCCCTCGGCCTATCTGGTCAACACCTCGCGCGGCGAGGTGGTCGATGAGGAAGCGCTTGCCGAGCTTCTGGCAAGCCGCCATATCGCTGGCGCCGGCCTCGACGTTTATGCTGACGAGCCGAACATCACCCCGGCGCTGATGGGACTGTCGAATGTCGTGCTGCTGCCGCATATCGGATCAGCCACGATCGAGGGGCGGCTCGAAATGGGTGACAAGGTGATCATCAATATCCAGACTTTCTGGGATGGTCACGCACCGCGCGACCGCGTGATCGAGGCGATGCTGTAGGGGCCAGACTCGTCTGGGAATCAGGCGCTCTGGCCGCCGCAGGTGCTGCAGTCGCCGCGGCGTGCCGTGCTGATCTCCATGAAACCGCCGCCGCGCGCATCGAACAGCAACAGCCGCCCGGTCTGCTCGCCGCCAATGCCAAGAACCCAGTTCACCGCTGCCAGCGCCTGCAGCGTGCCGATCACCCCGGTCACCGGGCCGAGAATGCCGGCCTCCGAACATCCCGGCGCCTGCTGGGCGTCCGGCATGTCGGGAAACACGCAGCGAAAGCAGGGTGAGTCCGGCGCACCGGCATGGAAAATGGCGAGCTGCCCCTCGCTTCGCACCGCGCCGCCAAAGACCAGCGGCGTCTGCGTGCGATGGGCGGCATCGCCAAGCAGATAGCGTGTCTCGACATTGTCAGAGCAGTCGATGACAAGATCATGCGATGACAGAAGTTCATCCACATTGCCGGCATCAAGCCGTTCACGGCGCGGCGTGATCTCAATCGCCGGGTTCAGCGCGGCGGCGGCGGCAGCTGCCTGATCGACCTTTGATGTGCCGATGCTGTGTGTTGTGTGAAGGATCTGCCGGTTGAGGTTGGTCAGCTCGACCGTTTCATCATCAAGGATGGTGATATGGCCGACCCCCGCCGCGGCAAGGTAGAAAATCACCGGCGAGCCGAGCCCGCCAGCACCGACCACCAGCATCCGCGCCGCCAGCAGCCGTTCCTGCCCATCCTCGCCGACATCCGGCATGATGACCTGGCGGGCATAGCGTTCAAGATCCGCGTCACTCAGCATGAGCCTATATCCCTGTTGATCCAAACCCGCCGTCACCGCGCTCGGTGCTATCCAGCGTGTCGACAAGGGCGAGCGATGCCTGAATGACCGGGGCCACCACCATCTGCGCGATCCGCATGCCGCGGCTGATGGTGACGGGCGCCTCGCCAAGATTGATCAGGATCACCTTGATCTCGCCGCGATAGTCACTGTCGATGGTCCCGGGGGCGTTGGCAACTGTGACCCCGTGCCGCAAGGCAAGGCCAGAACGTGGCCGAATCTGCACCTCATGGCCGGCCGGCACCGCGATGGCCAGCCCGCTTGGCACGGCATGTCGCGCGCCGGGCGCAATCACGATGTCGGCCGTGATGGCGGCCGCGATGTCCATGCCGGCGGCGCCAGGGCTTTCATAGGTGGGAAGTAGCAGATCGCCAAAATGCGGCAGCGTGCTGACAGAGATGGTGACACTCATGCGAAATGCGCCTCGATCCGTGCCGCCAGCCTGTCGGCGAGCGCGATCTTCGACATGTGCGGCCAGTCTTCTGATTCATTGCCTGTGATCAGGGTGGCGCTGTTGTCATCACTGCCGAAAACCGGCGCACCGTCGGCCGCTGTGACGGCGTTGGCGACTATCCAGTCACATCCCTTGCGCGCCAGCTTCGCCATCGCGTTGGCATGCAGCTCCTCGGCCTCGGCGGCAAAGCCGACGACAAGCCGTGGCCGGCTGGCATGGGTTGAAAGATGGCGCAGAATGTCCGGATTCTCGGCAAGTGCCAGCGTTGGTGGCGGGCCATCCTCGGTCTTTTTCATCTTGCCGTCCCGCGCGCCGGTGACATGCCAGTCGGCGACAGCTGCGGCACACACAGCCAGGTCCGCCGGCAGCGCCTCTTCACAGGCGGCCAGCATGTCACGCGCCGTTTCGACCGGCACCAGATCGACATGGCGCGGCGCCGGAATGGCGACAGGTCCGCTGACAAGCGTGACCCGGGCACCGCGGCTGGCCAGCGCGGAGGCGATGGCGTGACCCTGCTTGCCGGATGACCGGTTGGCGATGAAACGAACCGAATCAATCGGCTCGATTGTCGGGCCTGAGGTGACGATGGCGCGGCGCCCGGCAAGCGGCCCCGCACGATGGCGATCCGCCGCCGGATCGAGAAGGTCGCGCGCGGCACTGACAATCGCTTCCGGCTCGCTCAACCGGCCGGTGCCTTCCTCGCCGCAGGCCATGTCACCGGCTGCCGGGCCAACGAAATTCACGCCGCGGGAGCGCAGACGCGCCAGATTGTCCTGCGTCGCCGGATTGGCCCACATCAATGGGTTCATCGCTGGCGCCATCAGCACCGGCGCGTCGCTCGCCAGCAGGATTGTCGTGGCAAGATCATCCGCCAGCCCGTTCGCCGCCCGGGCCATCAGATTGGCGGTCGCCGGCGCGACCAGAATGAGATCGGCCTCGCGGGCCAGCCGGATATGCCCCATCTCCGCCTCGTCGGTCAGCGAGAACAGATCGGTGAAGGTCTTGCGTGCTGTCAGGGCCGACAGGCTGAGCGGCGTGATGAATTCCTGCGCCCCCCTTGTCATCACGCCGGTGACCGTTACATCGTGATCCTGCAGCCGCCGCGCCACCTCAAGCGCCTTATAGGCGGCGATGCCGCCACCAACAATCAGCAGCACGCGGCCACCATCAGAGCTGCCATTTGGGCCATTATTTGGCCCGGTCTTTTGCCCCGCATTTGGGCCGCCAGTTGGCCCTTTATTCGAAATGTTGCCAGGGCCGGCAGTCATAATGCCTGTGCCATGTTCCGGATCGGCGAGGGCAAGGCTTCCCGGGTCGATCTGCCAGCCGCGCGCCCGCAACGCCTCGCAGACAGGCGCATGGGCACGCTGCGGCAGCGCGCCTCTGGCAAGATAGTTGCTGATGGCGCTGGGGCCGACGCCAAGAAGATCCTGCAGCGCCCGGCGCCCGCCAAGCGCGGTGATGATGGCTGGCAGATCACAATTTTTCATATCGATTCTCATAATGTGAATTTAGATGAATTAATGTGAAATTATGTGAAAATCGCGACGAAGGCAACCGTAAGTGCCAGCAAGGCCGTCACAAACGGCCATGTGCTTTTGGCGGGCATGGGTGCCGGTTCCTGACGCGCCTCGAGGGCGCTCAGGATTCGAGGCAGCCGCGCCGCCAGCATCATCACCTCTTCAAACAGATCCTCGGCCCGTCTGGCAAAGCTTGCCTGATCCTGCATCCACCGGCTGGCAAGCGGACGTGCCAGCATCCACATATTGGCCTCCGGGTTCAGCTGGCGCGCCACACCCTCGGCCATCATCATGGTTTTCTGCAACAGGTTGAATTGTGGCTGTACGTCGATGGCGAAGCGACTCGAGAGCTGGAAGATCTGTCCGAGGACCGTGCCAAGGGAAACCTCGCCAAGAGGCTTGTCCATAACCGGTTCGGCCACGGCGCGGATCGACTGCGCGAAGAGCGCCAGCGGCACATTCTCGCCAAGCATGCCGGCATCGGCATGAAGCCGCGCCACCGCGTCATAATCGCGGTCGATCATCGCCGTGAGAAGCCGCGCCAGAAACAGCCTGTCAGTAAAATCAAGATGCCCCATGATGCCGAAATCGATCGGCACCAGCGTGCCGTCGGCGGCGATGAAGATATTGCCGGGATGCATGTCGGCATGAAAAAAGCCGTCACGGAAGACCTGGTTGAAAAAGCTTCGTGCCGCGGCTTCGGTAATGGCTTCGATATCATGCCCGGCCGCCGTGAGGGCGTCGACATCGTCAATCCTGATCCCATCGATCCATTCGATCACCAGCATCGCCGCCGTGGTGTGTTCCAGATCGACCCAGGGGACATGGATGCCGTCATCATCCGCCATATTGTCAGCAAGCTTGCCTGCCGCTGCCGCCTCGAGACGAAGGTCGAGCTCGATGTCCGAAATCTGTGTGAACTGGTCCACCGCGGTGACAAGCTTTAGCCGTTGCATGTTCGGAGCCAGCCATTCAAGAATGCGCGCCAGCGAATAGAACAGTGTCGTGTCGGATTGCATGAGCCGCCGGATTCCCGGGCGCAACAGCTTCACCGCCACCTGCCGGCCATCGACAAGCTCGGCATAATGCACCTGCGCGATCGACGCGGCCGCCACCGGCACATCGTCAAAGCGCCGGAAGATCTCGTCAAGCGGGCGGCCCGCCTCCCCCGCCACCTGGCGGCGCGCCAGATCGGGGCCAAAGGCCGGAAGGCGGTCCTGCAGAAGGCTGAGCGAATGCGCCATCCGCGGCCCGATGAGATCGGCCCGCGTCGACAGCGCCTGGCCGAATTTGATGAATCCCGGGCCAAGCCTGATCAGCGCCTCGGCAAGTGCGCTGCCGGCATCGCGGCGCGCCCCGCGTGAACGGATCAGCCTGTCGACAAGCGAACAGAGGCGCCGCATCCAGCCTGGCAGAAGCGTGATCTGCGCCATATGGCCAAGCGTGCCGGCCCGGCCAAGATGCCAGGCAATCACCGGCAGGCGCAGCATTGCCAGAAGAATCTGCCAGCCAGAGGCACGCATCAGTCGAGCTTCCATCCCGAATGGATGCAGGCGATGCCGGCGGACATCCGGCGCACCCGCACCTGGGCGAACCCGGCCCCGGCGAACATGTCGGCCAGCACCTCCGGTGTCGGGAAGGTGCGGATCGATTCCACAAGATAGCGATAGCTGTCGGCATCGCCGGCGACAAGCTGGCCAAGCCGTGGCAGCACATTGAAGGACCAGGAATCATAGGCCCGCGCCAGCATCTCATTACTGACCTGCGAGAATTCAAGACACAGGAAACGCCCGCCGGGCCGCAGGATCCGGTGCGCCTCGGCAAGCGCGGCCTCGCGATTGGTGACATTGCGAAGCCCGAAGGCGATGGTCACAAGATCGGCGCTGGCGGTCTCGAAAGGCAGCGCTTCGGCATTGCCGACACACCAGCTCAGCCTGTCGGCAAGCTTGCCGAGATCGCGCCGCCTGCGCCCGGCCGCCAGCATCGATTCATTGATGTCGGTAACGGACGCGGTGCCGCCGCCTGCCTTCAGGAAGCGAAGGCTGATATCGCCGGTGCCGCCGGCCAGATCGACAAGATGCTGATAGGGTTGCGGTGCCATCCAGTCAATCATCGCGGCCTTCCACAGCCGATGCACACCACCGCTCATCAGATCATTCATGATGTCATAGCGGGTTGCCACAGAATCGAACACATCGCGGACCAGCCCGGCCTTTTCCGCGCGACGCACCGTGCGGAATCCGAAATCGATATTCTCGTCGCTGATATCCGCTTGCGAGGGAGTCTGACGCTGGCTCATGCTGACCGGTCCGTAATCTGTTGCGACGGGCCTTCCGTCACGGGGTTTTCCGGCTATGCTGGCGCCAGATACAGTGATGCATCATGTGATACACGAAATTGCGCCAGAAGGACCGAATATAATGTCGCGACCCGCTATCGACCAGCCCCTGAAGACCCAGTCTGTGAAGATCGGACCCCTGAAGACCCGGTCTCTGGGGACCATGTCCGGCCATGCCTGAGCTTCCCGAGGTCGAGACCGTACGCCGGGCGCTGGTGCCGGCGATGGAGGGCCGCCGGATCGCCGCCGCGCATGTTGGCCGGCCGGATCTGCGCTGGCCGCTGCCTGACAATCTGGCGGCGCGGCTGACCGGCCGGACGGTGGGGCCGCTGTCCAGACGCGGCAAGTTCCTGCTGCTGTCGCTTGATGGTGACGAGACGATGCTGATGCATCTTGGCATGTCGGGGTCGGTGCGAATCCATCATGACAGGCCCACCATCGGCACCCATGACCACATGGTTCTGGAGATGGATGGCGGCGCCAGCCCGTGCTGGGTTGTCTTCAATGACCCGCGCCGTTTTGGCTGGATCGACCTGTTCAGCGATGGCCCCCATCCGATGCTGGCGAATATGGGGCCGGAACCGCTTGGCAATGAATTCTCGGCAGCGACATTGATCGACGGTCTGGCAGCGCGGCGTGGCCCGGTGAAGACAGCGTTGCTTGATCAGCGGCTTGTCGCCGGAATCGGCAATATCTATGCCTGCGAGGCGCTGTTCGGTGCGGGGATTTCGCCGCGCCGGCGCGGCTATACCATCCGCCGGCAGCGCGCCGACCGGCTGGCGGCGGCGATCAGGGATGTGCTGATGCGGGCCATCGAGGATGGTGGCACCAGCCTTCGTGACCATGTCCAGCCCGGCGGCGAGATCGGCTATTTCGTGCAGCGCCTGTCGGTCTATGGCCGCGCCGGCGCGCCCTGCCATATCTGTGGCACACCCATCCGCAGCCTTGTGCAATCGGGACGCAGCAGTTTTTACTGTCCCGACTGTCAGCGCTGAGGTAGCCTGACGCCATGTCAGGTCTGCCCATAAAATCCCCGATGAATCCCCACCGGTCGCTGGCGGCAATGCTGATTGCCGCGATCATGCTGGCCACCATCTTGCTTGCCGCTCCTCCGCTTCGTGCCGACAGCCCGCAGCAGCAATGGGTCGGTGACCTGCCGATCATGGCTGGCATGACGATCGAGCCGGAGCTTGGTTTTGCCTTTGATTCGCCCGGTGGCCGGATTGTCCTTGTCTTTGCGTCATCCGCGGCTGAGTCCGACGGTGTCTTCGCCTATTATAATGATGCGCTGGCGAGCCTTGGCTGGGCCGGGTCGGATGGCAGTTGGGAGCGCGGCGATGAGAGCCTTGGTCTGGCGCAGGTCGACACCTCGGTGGGACGCCTCTGGCGGATCCGGCTGAGCCCGCGCTGACGCGGCGCCACAGCGTCTTTTGCGGTGCAAAATGGCTTGACGGACCCGCGGAAATCAGCCATAAGCCGCACCTCAACTGCAATTGACAGGATGGTCCGATGGCCAATCATACTTCTGCCAAGAAGCGGATCCGCCGCAACGCGCGTCGCGCAGCCATCAATGGCGCCCGCATGAGCCGTATCCGTACCTTCGTGAAAAAGGTCGAGACGGCGATTGACGCCGGTGACGCCGATGGCGCCCGTACCGCCCTGCGGAATGCGCAGCCCGAAATCCAGCGCGGCGTGACACGCGGCGTTCTGCATCGCAACACCGCATCGCGCAAGATTTCGCGCCTTGCCGCGCGTGTGAAGGCCGTTGCTGCCTGACGCATCCGCTGGCGCACCCGCCGAATCGCACTGTTTCAACGCCCGGCCGCCTTTGGCCGGGCGTTTTTTATGGGCCGGGTCCGGCGCCAGTGCGGTATGTGGTGGGTTGGCCTTGCCGAAATAATGTTTCCACTTGGCTGGTGATGTTGAGACGCAATGTCATGCAACACCGATTCGGACACTGAAATTTTTCACTTTCGGTCCCCACCGCCCACGCTGAGCGCTGCCACCTGTCAACAGAAATTTCTGCTGTTAAGGCAGCTTTATTTGCTGTTTCACCCCGCCGACCATCTTGCGCAGGCGGAGCACCAGCAAGTAGTGTCGTGCCAAGGTCGCGGACGTCGACCGTCTCGAATATATCGCATTCATGGGGACAAACTGCATGTCGGGCAGACAATATCCAGATCAGTCTGACAGCAAGCTGAGCCAGCCAGACATCCTGGCAGATATTTCGGCAGACACCCCGGCAGACATTCCGGCAGACATCCCGGCAGACATTCCGGTCGCAGAAGCGCCCCTCTCCACCGACTCATCGCTGCACAAAGCGCCCAGCAATGCGCCCAGCAATGCGCATGGCAACGCGCATGGCAACGCGTTGGCGGATGACGCGTGGGAGCGGGTGACCAACCGCATGCGCCAGGATATCGGCGAGGCGGCGTGGCGGAACTGGATCAAGCCGCTGCGGGTCAGCCGGCTTGAGGATGGCACGCTGACACTCGAGGCAAGCTCAATGCTGGCCCGTGAGAGGGTGACAAGCCAGTATGCCGACAGGCTGCGGGTCATTTCGGCGGCCGAATATGGCACTGTTCGCACGGTCGAGATCAGCCTTGCCAGCCAGCAGGCGCCGCGCATGTCACAGCAGAAACGCGCGGCATCAAACGCCAAGGCGCCAACTGGCGAGCCGCTTGGCGCCGGTCTTGACCCGCGTTACACCTTCGCCAATTTCGTCGTCGGCAAGCCGAATGAACTTGCCTTCGCGGTTGCCCGCCGGACCGCCGAGTCCTCGACCGTGGCGTTCAACCCGCTGTTCCTTTATGGCGGTGTCGGGCTTGGCAAGACGCATCTGATGCACGCCATCGCCTGGCATATCCGTGAACAGGATCCAAGCCGCCATGTCGTCTATCTGTCGGCCGAGAAATTCATGTACCGGTTTGTGCAGGCGCTGCGGTTCCGTGACACCATGTCCTTCAAGGAGCAGTTCCGGTCGGTCGACGTTCTGATGATCGATGATGTGCAGTTCATCAGCGGCAAGGATTCAACGCAGGAAGAGTTCTTCCACACCTTCAACGCGCTGGTCGAGGATGGCCGCCAGGTGATCGTGTCCGCCGACAAGTCGCCAACCGATCTTGAGGGACTTGAGGAACGGCTGCGCTCGCGACTTGGATGGGGCATGGTGGCCGACATCCATCCCGCCGATTATGAACTCCGGCTCGGCATTCTGCAGGCCAAGGCCGAGCGTGCCCGGATCACCGTCCCGGACAAGGTGCTGGAATTTCTGGCGCACCGCATTTCGAGCAATGTTCGTGAGCTTGAAGGGGCGCTGACCCGGATCGCCGCGCATGCCAGCCTTGTCGGCCGCGAGATCACCATCGACAGCGCCGCCGAATTGCTGTCCGACCTGCTGCGGGCCAGCAGCCGGCAGGTCAGCATCGATGAAATCCAGAAACGCGTGGCAGCGCATTACGACGTGCGGGTGGCCGAGATGTTTTCCGCCCGCCGGGCCCGCAACATCGCCCGTCCGCGGCAGGTTGCGATGTATCTGGCAAAGACCCTGACATCCTTTTCCTACCCGGAAATCGGCCGCCAGTTCGGTGGCCGCGACCACACCACGGTGATGCATGCCGTGCGAACAATCGAGGCTCTTGTCAGCAGTGACGAGCGGATTGCCGAGGATGTCCAGCTGCTGCGCTCGCTCATCGCCAGCTGAGCCCTGATTTCCCTCCTTTTTTCAAGCATTTGCCATCCGGCGTCTGGCGTGGGCTGAAGCGCTGCCAGAGTCAATATTTTGGTGCTTGTTTGAATTTGTCATGCTATATTTTGTGGTCAATCGCATTTTGCGGGGCGGATGCCGTTGCCGGGGGCCTTGCTGACGACGGCAACAGACGGCAAATCCCGCAGAATCCGGTCAACAGAGAAGAGACAGCCCATGAAATTCACCATTGATCGCATCAGCCTTCTGCGGCCGCTCGGGCAGGTGCAATCCGTTGTCGAACGCCGCAACACAATCCCGATCCTGGCCAATGTCGTCCTGCAGGCGGCAGATGGCGGTCTGTCGATGACCGCCACCGATATGGATATGGACATTGCCACGCAGGTCGAATGCGCGGTGGCGACGGCCGGGACCACCACCGTCTCGGCGCATCTTCTCTATGACATCGTTCGCAAGCTTCCCGAGGGCGCCGAGGTTGAAGTTGCCGTTGCCGACGGGCATGCGATGATCAGTGCCGGCAGATCGAACTTCCGCCTGCCGACGCTGCCGGTTGAGGATTTTCCGGCGATCAGTGTTGGCGAGATGCCGGACGCGTTCATGCTGACCGCCGCCGACATGCGCGACATGATCGACGCAACCCGCTTTGCGATCTCGACCGAAGAGACACGATATTACCTGAACGGGATCTACCTCCATAAATCGGACCAGGGTGATCTGTGCGCTGTCGCCACCGATGGTCACAGGCTGGCGCTGACGCGTCAGGGGCTGCCAGCCGGGGCGGCCGGCATGCCGTCAATTATCGTGCCGCGCAAGGCGGTGACGGAGCTTCGCAAGCTGCTCGATGATTTCGAGGGTGAGGTCGGTGTGGCGCTGTCTGACACCCGCGCCGAATTCGGCATCGCGACGGTGAAGCTTCGGACCAAGCTCATCGATGGCACCTTCCCTGATTACACACGGGTGATTCCGCGCGGCAATGACCGCATCATGCAGGTCGATGCGGCAAGCTTCTCGGCGGCGGTTGACCGGGTGTCGACAATCTCGTCCGAAAAATCACGCTCGATCAAGATGCGGCTGCAGCCCGGCATGCTGACCCTGTCGGCAAGCAGCACCGATGCGTCCAGCGCCGATGAGGAGATCGAGGTCAGCTATGATGGCGCCGAGATGGAGATCGGCTTCAATGCCCGGTATCTGCTCGATATCGCGTCGCAGGTCGAAAGCGATACCATCGAATTCGCCCTTGCCGACCAGGGGTCGCCAAGCCTTGTGCGCGCGCCTGGCGACGAGGCGACGCTGTTCGTTCTGATGCCGATGCGGGTGTGAGCGTTTCTTGACAGTCCTGATGGAAAAACAGCAGGTGGCGCCGGGCCGGCAGGCCGAGGCACAGCTGACGTCATTGTCACTTCGGGACTTCCGCAATTACGCCGACTGCCGGGTGGTTATTGACGCGGCGAACGTGCTGCTTCTTGGCGAGAATGGCGCTGGCAAGACCAACCTCATGGAGGCGATATCGCTGCTGGCACCAGGCCGCGGGATGCGCCGCGCCCGCACCGAGCATCTGCCGCGCCAGGATAGTGGTGGTGAGCAGTGGGCGGTCTCTGCCGATCTGGTAACAGCCGGCGAGACGGTGCGGATCGGCACCGGTGTTCTGGCCGGCAGCGAGAGCGGCCGCCGGATCATGCGGCGCGACGGCGAGACAGTGCCGCAGACAGAGATTGGCAGGCTGCTGTCGGTCTCATGGCTGACCCCGCGCATGGATGGTATTTTCATCGACAGCCCCGGGGCGCGTCGGCGGTTTCTTGACCGTCTGGTGATTGCCTTTGATGCAGCGCATATCGGGCGCACGAACAGGTATGAAAAGCTGCTTCGCGAACGTGCCGCGCTGCTTGCCGAGGGTCGTTCGGACGAGGCCTGGTTCAGCGCCATCGAGGCCAGTCTTGCCGAATCGGCCATTGCCGTGACGGCGGCGCGGCGGGCCCTGATCGCCGATCTGAACGCCGAGGCGGCGGCAGGGTGGTTCGACTTTCCCGGGGTCAGGCTGGCGCTTGACGGCACGGTCGAGACATGGCTTGCCGAAGGGTCTGCATTGCAGGCCGAGGACAGGTTCATCGCCGTGGCGCGCGCGCGCCGGATGGCGGGCGACACGGCGCTTGCCGGGCCGCATGCCAGTGACATGAATGCTGTCAACAGCCACACCGATGAGCCGGCGCATCTTGCCTCGACCGGCCAGCAGAAGGCGTTGCTGATTGCCGTGGTGCTGGCGCATGCGCGCCTGCAGGCACGGCGTCTTGGCCGCCCGCCCCTGCTGCTGCTTGATGATGTCGTGGCGCATCTTGACGTGGCCCGCCGCGCCGCGCTGTTCGAGGCTGTTGGCGCGGTTGGCGCGCAGGCCTGGTTCAGCGGCACTGACCATGATGATTTTAAAGGCCTTGACGCCCGGTCGCTGTCAATATCGGCGGGTGACGGGGCGGCCAGTATAACGCAGGCGCCAGTATAACGCAGGCGGAGGAATGAGTTATGATCGACAATGACACGCCCGATGAGGTCCCTGAAACCGGCAAAGCCGCTGTTGACGAGAATGCAGCTGATTACGGCGCTGATTCAATCAAGGTCCTGAAGGGGCTCGACGCCGTTCGCAAGCGGCCGGGGATGTATATCGGCGACACCGATGACGGTTCCGGCCTGCACCATATGGTCTATGAGGTGGTCGACAACGCCATCGACGAGGCGCTGGCCGGACATTGCGATCTTGTCGAGGTGATCCTGAATGGCGACGGGTCGGTGACGGTTACCGACAATGGGCGCGGCATCCCGGTCGAGATTCATGCCGAGGAGGGTGTGTCGGCGGCCGAGGTGATCATGACACAGCTTCATGCCGGCGGTAAGTTCGACAATAATTCCTACAAGGTATCCGGCGGCCTGCATGGTGTTGGCGTGTCGGTGGTGAACGCGCTGTCGGAATGGCTGGAGCTGACGATCTATCGTGACAACCGCCAGCACAAGATCCTCTTTAGCCATGGCGATGCCGACGGGCCGCTGGCCGATACCGGTGATGCGAACGGTCTGACCGGAACGCATGTCACCTTCATGCCGTCACTGGAAACCTTCTCCGCCATCCAGTTCGACTTCGCGACGCTTGAACACCGGCTTCGTGAGCTGGCCTTCCTGAATTCGGGTGTGCGGATCCAGCTTACCGACAACCGCGCTGGCGAGCCTGTGATTTCTGAATTCTTCTTCGATGGCGGGCTGACAGCCTTTGTCGAATGGCTCAACCGGTCCCGTACATCGCTTCACGACACGGTCACGCTGACGACGACCCGCGATGATATCACCGTCGAGCTGGCCATGGCCTGGACCGACTCCTTCCATGAGAACACCCTGTGTTTCACCAATAATATTCCGCAGCGCGATGGTGGCACGCACCTTGCCGGGTTCCGCGCCGCGATGACCCGCGTCGTGAACAGCTATGCGCAGTCATCCGGCATCGCCAAGCGAGAGAAGGTGGCGCTGACAGGCGAGGATTCGCGTGAAGGGCTGACCGCCATCGTCTCGGTGAAGGTGCCGGACCCGAAATTCTCGTCCCAGACCAAGGACAAGCTTGTCTCCTCGGAGGTGAAGCCGGTCGTGGATTCGGCGGTGGCAAGCTGCCTCAACCAGTGGTTTGAAGAGCATCCTGCGGATGCCCGCAAGATCATCTCGAAGGCGTTCGAGGCGGCGGCGGCGCGCGAGGCGGCCCGCAAGGCCCGCGACCTGACACGGCGCAAGGGGGTGATGGAAATCGCCAGCCTGCCCGGCAAGCTTGCCGACTGCCAGGAGCGTGATCCGTCGAAGTCGGAACTGTTCCTTGTCGAGGGTGATTCGGCTGGCGGTTCGGCAAAACAGGGCCGTGATCGTGCCAACCAGGCGATTCTGCCGCTGCGCGGCAAGATCCTGAATGTCGAACGCGCACGGGCTGACAAGATGTTGTCCTCGGCCGAAATCGGCACCCTGATCACCGCCATTGGCGGCGGTGTCGGCAATGATGAAATGGATACCGAAAAGGCGCGCTATCACAAGATCATCATCATGACCGATGCCGATGTTGATGGCAGCCACATCCGCACCTTGCTGCTGACATTCTTCTTCCGGCATATGCGCCCGTTGATCGAGGCCGGCTTTCTTTATATCGCCCAGCCGCCGCTGTTCCGCGCCAAGCGTGGCCAGTCCGAGGTCTATCTGAAGGACCAGCGCGAGCTCGACACCTATCTGATGGAGGCCGGGCTGAAGGACGCCGTTCTGACGCTGCAGGATGGCGCGCAGCTTGCTGGCGCCGACCTGCATGACAGCGCGGCGCGCGCGACCACTGCCGGCAGGCTGATCGACCAGCTTGGCAGGCGGCTTGGCAATCGTGATGTGATTGAACAGGCCGCCATCGCCGGGCTGCTGACAGCCAGCATGCTTGGCAATGAAGAGGGGGCGGCGTATCTGGCGCGGCGGCTTGAAGGGCAGGCGGCTGAGCTGGAAAAGGGCTGGCAGGCCGGTGTGGAAGACACCGCAAACGGCCCGGCTATCATTGTCAGCCGCCAGCTGCGCGGGATCACCGAGCGTCATGTGATCGACCGGCGTCTGCTGATGGCACCGGAAGTTGCTGAACTTGACGCCATGGCAGCGCATCTCCAGGAACTCTACGTCCATCCGGCGACGTTGCGGCTTGGCGCGAATGAATCCGTCATCACCGGCCCGCTTGGCCTGTCGCAGGCGATTTTCCAGACAGGCCGAAAGGGCGCGCAGATTTCACGCTATAAGGGGCTTGGCGAGATGAATCCCGAACAACTCTGGGAAACCACGCTTGACCCGTCGCAGCGAACGCTTCTTCAGGTTTCGATCGAGCAGGAGGAAGAGGCCGACAATGCCTTCTCCACCCTGATGGGCGAGGCTGTTGACCAGCGCCGGGAATTCATCCAGAAAAATGCCCTGAGGGTGGCCAATCTCGATGTTTGAAGCAGGGTAGATGGCCACAGAGCTGAAATCGACTGAGCGCAGATGGGCAAATTCGCCCATCATCCGCAGATTTCTGCAACCGCGTGAGCGGCGTGGCAGTCCACCCGGCACGACAGATGCCCGTCTGATCCTGAATATCCGCTGGCTGGCGCTGGCTGGCCAGCTTTTCGCCCTTCTCTTTACGTTTCTTGTTCTGGAAATCCAGATCCCGATCGGGCCGGCGCTGTTCGTGATTGGCCTTTCGGTGGCGATGAATGTCTGGCAGACGCGCCGCACGATGATCCTCAACAAGGGTCGTGACCAGAGTTTTCTGGCGCTGATTCTGGATGTGATGCAACTGTCGGCGCTGCTCTATTTCACCGGCGGGTTGTTGAACCCCTTTGCCGTGCTTCTGCTGTCGCCAGTGGTGGTGTCGGCAACTTTGCTGCGCCGCCGCGAAACACTGAAATTGATCGGGCTGGTCGCGATCTGTGTTACTTTTCTGGTGTTTTTCAACCATCCGTTGCCAGTCGATGATCTGCGGGCGGCAAACCCCGATCTCTATCTCATCGGCCTGTGGATGGCGCTGGTCCTGTCAGCCGCCTTTATCGGCACCTACACATGGTGGGTGGCGTCGCGGGCGCGTCGTCTTGATGAAGCGCTGTCAGAGGCGCGTCTTGCTCTGGCTGCCGAGCAACAGGCGGCGGCGCTTGGCACGCTGGCGACAGCGGCGGCGCACCGGCTTGGCTCACCGCTGAATACGATTACGGTGATTGGCCATGAACTGGCGCGCGAAATTGCCAGTGATGATCCCCGCTATGAGGATGTGATGCTGCTCCGGGCCGAGATTGAGCGCTGCCGTGTCATCCTTGGTGAGCTTGATGATTATCAGTCGGCGGAATCGCTTGATCTGGAGACACCGGTGCCGCTGTCCGGCCTGATTGAGGAAATTCTCGACAGCCGCCTTGAGGATGGTGCCGCTTTCTTCAGCATCGATTTCGATGAAAGATCGGCGGTGCCGATGCCACTTGTCAGGCGCGGACCGGAATTGATGCATGCGTTGGAGGATCTGCTCAGCAACGCGCGTGACTTCGCCAGAACAAAGGTACGCGTCATGATCCGCTGCACGGTTCAGGACGTCATTGTTACGATAAATGATGACGGACCGGGCTTTCAGGCCGGGGTGCTGGCGCGGGTCGGCGCACCTTGGAATACCTCGCGCCGCGGAGAGGGTCCACACCGCGGATTGGGTATTTTTATCGCCAGCACCTTGATTGAGTCACTTGGTGGCTCAATATTATACGGGAATGCAACGACCGGTGGCGGCGAGGTGAAGGTTCACCTGCCACTCGGTTCGGTGGCGGCAGACAGTCTGACCGTGTAGCGAACCTGTTTGATGAGAGAGTGCGTTGACCGACAATTCGCTGTTGATCCTTGATGATGATGCGCCCCTTCGCAACCGCTTGCGACGCGCCATGGAAACACGTGGCTTCGAAGTGATGGATGCCGGTTCCGTCGCGGAAGGCATCGACATTGTCCGCAAGACGCCGCCGGCATACGCCGTTCTCGACATGAAGCTGGAAGATGGCAGCGGCCTGAGCCTGGTCTCCGAGCTGCGCGCCAAGCGCGCGGAATGCCGGATTGTCATGTTGACCGGCTTTGGCAATATCGCGACAGCCGTCGCGGCCGTGAAGGCCGGCGCCCTCGATTACCTCCCGAAACCTGCCGATCCTGACAGCCTTGCCGCGGCGCTGCGCCATACTGGTGACGGCATGCCGCCGCCGCCGCAGGATCCGATGAGCGCGGACCGCGTGCGGTGGGAACATATCCAGCGGGTCTATGAGCAATGCGGCCGGAACGTATCCGAGACAGCGCGCCGTCTGCGCATGCACCGCCGGACATTGCAACGGATCCTCAGCAAGCACGCACCGCGCGCCTGACCAGTCTTCCCCCACTCTTCCCCGCCCTATTGCGGCGGGAAGCTGGAAAATCTCTCAAAACGCGCGAAAAGGCGGGTTTACGTCCCGTTATGAATCGCCCTAATATGCGGCGCTTTGATCGAGTTTGGTGCCGCGTTGACGGCGCAGTTCCTTTTAAACGGGGTCGGGACGTGACTATTCGAACAACAACGGCCATGCAGATTGGCCTTGTCGGCCTGTTTCTGGCCGCCTGTAATGCAACCTCCGGTATGAATCCGCAGGCTACCGCAACCCCTGATGATGGCGGTGTCGATCAGGCTGATGCACCGCAGGTGGCTGAGGAAACAGTCCAGCCAGTGGAGCCGCCGCCACTTGTCTATTCCTGGGACACCGAATTTTCCGCGTTCCTGTCACCGCCGATCGAGGTGCGCCGCCTGGCCCGCGATGACTGCCAGTCTGCAGGATATGAGGTTGCCACTGTCGGCACGCTGGCGCTTGAGGGCAACATCGCCACGGCGACCTTTATCTGTCGCGGCGATTTCGAGTAACATCAGACATAGTGTTCCCTGACGGTCGGTGCCGGTGACGGTATCGGGCGGGTTTTGTGTGAGTGACACTCATCTTTCCGGGACACCGCCCGACGCTGACATTTGCCGAAGCTGACATTTGCCGAAGCTGACATTTGATTGGACCTGACATGAAAACAAGACGACTTGGTGCCTCCGGCCCGCTGATTTCCGCCATTGGCATTGGCGCGATGTCCTTTAGCGATTTCTACGGCACGACCGACGAGGCGCAGTCGCACGCCATTCTCGCCGCCGCGCTTGATGAAGGCGTGACGCATATCGACACATCGAACGTCTATGGGCCGCTCAAGTCAGAAGCCGCCATCGGCAGCTTTCTTGCCAAGCAGGGAAACCAGAGAAGCGATATGTTTTCAATCGCGACAAAGGCCGGCATCACCAAGGACCCCGACACCGGCGCGCGAATCTATAACAATTCGCCAGCGCATCTTGAGACCGAGCTTGACGGGTCACTGAAGCGGCTTGGCGTTGACAGGGTCGATCTGTTCTATGTTCACCGCCGTGATGCCGCGACACCCATCGAAGAGGTGACGGAAACGCTCGCCGGTCTGATCAGGAAAGGCAAGATTGGCGGCTTCGGCTATTCGGAGATTGCGCCCTCCTCGCTTCGCCGGGCCAACGCCGTGCATCCGGTGATGGCGGTGCAGTCCGAATACTCGCTTGCCGTGCGCTATCCCGAGCTTGGCCTTGTTCAGGCGACGGCGGAGCTTGGAACGGCGCTTGTTGCCTTTTCACCGGTCGGACGCTCGCTTCTGACCGACAAGCCGCATTCTCCGGAAAAGGCCGCCAACCTGCCGTTCCTGAAGGTCAATCCGCGTTTCCAGGAACCCAACCTGTCGGCCAATATCGCCGCCGGTGAGGGATTTCGACGCCTTGCCGCGGATATGGGCACCTCCGCCGCCGCCCTTGCCATCGCATGGCTGTTGCACCAGGGTGAGCATGTGATTCCAATCCCCGGCACAAGGTCGCCTGAACATCTTCGCGAGCATTGCGAAGGCGCCAAGCTCGATCTTGATGCGGCGGCATTGGCGGCCATCGAAGAGGCGCTTCCCGTCGGCTGGGCGCATGGTGATCGTTATTCGGCGGCGCAGTGGGATGGCCCAGAGAGATATTGTTGAATGGCCGCAGGGGGACGTAGACCAACAGACCGGGACAGGACGGTCGATCTCGGGCAGTCTGAATTTGGGCGATCTGATCTTTGGCGGTCTGATTTCCACTGGACTGGTGTGCCCAGCCGGTCGCCGGTGTGACACCCCCCGCCATCAATCGCCAGATGCACGCCCTTGAATGGGGTATGCTGGTGTTGCTGGCGCTTATCTGGGGTGGCTCATTCTTTCTCAATGCGGTGGCGGTGCGCGAGCTGCCGGTGCTGACCATCGTCCTTGGCCGCGTCGGTATCGCGGCTCTGATCCTGTTGCTGGTGATCCGCATCAAGGGGATCGAATTTCCCCGCGGGCCTGGCCTCCTGTGGGCCTTTGCCATCATGGGCCTGTTCAACAATGTGCTGCCCTTTGGCCTGATTGTCTGGGCGCAGGGTCATGTTGCCTCGGGTCAGGCCGCCATTCTCAACGCCACCACACCGATTTTCGCCGCCATCATGGCGCATCTGATGACGAAAGATGAAAAGATATCGCTTCGTCAGATCGTCGGCATTCTGGCTGGCATTGCCGGCGTTGCGGTGATGATGGGCGAGGCCGTTCGCCAGCAGGCCGGAAGCGTGCTGGCCGCGCAATGCGCGCTCCTCGGGGCGTCGCTCAGCTATGGATACGTCGCCGCCTATGGCCGTCGTTTTCGAGGTCTTGGCGTATCGCCGCTGGTGACGACAACCGGACAGGTGTCGATGGCAAGTCTCTTCCTGCTGCCGATTGTGCTGGTGGTCGACCGTCCCTGGACGCTGCCGGTGCCTTCCGGTGCGGCAATTCTGGCGGTTATTGCCATCGCGGTGATCTGCACCGCCTTTGCCTATGGGCTGTATTTCCGCATTCTTGCCAGTGCCGGCGCCACCAACCTGTCACTTGTCACCATGCTTGTACCGGCCAGCGCGATTCTTCTTGGCATCATGTTTCTTGGCGAGCATCTGCTGGCCCATCACCTTGCCGGGCTTGGCCTGATCATTGCCGGATTGACGGTGATGGACGGGCGGGTGCCTGACCTCGTCCTGCGGGGCGTCAGGCGCTGACAACAGGGTCAATGGGCGTTGCCGGTCCGCCGGCGACATTCTCGAAAACCTGTGCCGCGGCCAGCAATTCCGCCTCGCCGCGTGGCCGCCCGATCAGCTGAATTCCGATTGGCAGGCCGTTTGGCCCCGGCCCCACCGGAACCGAAATGGCTGGCAGCCCGGTTGTAGTGGCAAGAAAGGCAAAGCGCAGCCAGTCCATATATCCCGGCAGATTATGCCCGTCGATTTCGCGAACCCATTCCTCGGTTTGCGGATGCGGCATGCAGCCGACGGTGGGGCAGGCAAGGACATCATAGGTCTCGAGAAAGGCCGCCAGATTGTTGAAAATCACCGTCCGGTCCAGCGCCGCGTCAGCGATGTCATCGATTGTCAGGCGCCGCCCGAAAGCCATGTTGTCGGCCAGTGTCTGTTTGAAATGACGCGCAATATCATCGGACGTCTGCCGCGCCGCGACCGCCATGTCGAGGCCGCGAAGCGTATAATAGGTGCGCTCAAGATCAGACAGGTCGGGGCAGGCCTCCTCGATGATGGTGCCGTGCCCCTCCATCTTGCCAAGGACACCCCGCAGATGCGCCAGAACCTCTGGATCGGTCTTGGCCATGCCGTTGAAATCAGGTGAAAAACCGATTTTCAGTTTGGGAGATGCCTCGATCACCGCATCCTCGAACCGGCCTGTCTGTGGGCCAGGGTAGGATGTGGGAAGTGCCGGTGTGAACCCGGCCATGGCGTCAAGGAAGAGGGCGCAGTCCCGCACCGAGCGGGCCATCGGCCCCTGCACCCCCTCGGTGCTAAAACCTGCCGGGCTGGCGCTGGCGGCGCGACCGGGGCTTGGCCGCAGACCGACAACCCCACAATAGCAGGCCGGTGTGCGAAGGCTGCCACCATGATCGGAGCCGTGGCTCAGCCAGACCTCGCCGGTGGCAAGCGATGTCGCCGCACCGCCGGATGACCCGCCGGCATTCAGCCTGGTGTCCCACGGGTTCAGCGTCGCCCCGAAGACATCGTTGAAGGTGTTGCCGCCGGCGCCCATTTCCGGAGTGTTGGTCTTGCCAACGACAATGCCGCCGCGTGCTTCCAGCCGCGTGACAAGCGGGTCGCTGGTCTCGGGGATGAAATCGGCATAGCCGCGCGTGCCAAAGGTTGTGCGCACACCCGCCACCATGGTCAGGTCCTTGATGGCGATTGGCAGGCCGGCAAGCCCGTCGGCAATTTCGGGATGCTGCCGGTCAAGCCTGTCGGCAGCTTCATAGGCACGGTCTGGACAGATGGTTGGCATGGCGTTGACGGCAGGCTCAACAGCCTCGATCCGGGCAAAGACAGAATCAAGACAGTCACGTGGGCTGATCTCGCCAGTCCTGAGCATGGCGATGATCTCATGCGCCTGCCGGCGGCACAGATCCGGCCCGGTAAATCTGTCTGACAAAGTCATGGCTCACGCTCTCCAAAGTGATGGGGTCGAAAAAGTCACAGAGCTTTCGCATGGATGCTGACATGGTGCCGGTGGCTTGTCGACCCGGACCGCAGGTTGCAATCGCAACCGGGGATTGCAGGCCGGTCTTTACATATCGTGCATATTGGCCGAAAAATGGGCACCAAGTGATGGGTACCAAGTGATGGGTGCCGAAAGATAGATTCCGGTAAGGCCCGGGATAAAGTTTGCCGGCGTGTTGGTATGTCCACCCCGTGGCCGGACAGGAGAATGCGCGATGAAAATTGTCATGAATATGGTGCGCAAGCCCTTCAAGAAGGGCGATGTCATCTTCGAAACCAGTGAAAAAAGCGACGAGCTTTACCTGATCCATAGCGGCCAGGTCGAGATCCGCTCGCGCGAGGGTTTGCTTCTGGCGACGCTTGGTGAGGGTGAACTCTTTGGCGAAATGGCCTCGATCATGGGGGAGCGCGAACGCACGGCGCGAGCCGTGACGGCCACCACCGCCATAATCGATGTCATCGATGCCTCGACCATGCAGCGCAAGCTTGGCGATGCCGATCCGGTGCTGCGGGCGTTGATCCGGAACCTGACGAACAGGCTTGCCGATGCCAACCAGATGAATGAAGAGCAGTGGCAACGTCTCAACATTTATCGCAGTCTCACTCCCGATCAGATTCAGAAGCCGTAAGATTCATCGACCCTGAGCCTCAATCGTCTTGGCTTTCGCCTTGTCGCAGATGATGAACATCCCGGAACATCCCGGATGAAAAAACCAGCCGCCGCATGCGGCAAATTCGGCCTGCGATCCCTATATATGGGTGCGTGATCGGCGGTTATGCCGGTCCAACAGCGGGGCGTGCCCCGGCCCACCGACAGCCAGAAGGACGTTTTCATGGCCAATGACATGACGCTCGAGCAGCTTTTCACCGAGGCCCGCTCATACAAATTCTTTTCCGACAAGCCGGTCAGCGAAGACCAGCTTCGCGCCCTCTATGATGTGGCAAAATTCGCCCCGTCAGCATCGAATTCCTGTCCGATGCGGATCACCTTCGTGATGTCGCCGGAGGGCAAGGAAAGGCTGCTTCAGGCCTCGCTGCCAGGCAATGTCGAAAAGATCAAATCGGCGCCGGTGACTGTGATCATTGCCTATGACATGGCGTTTTTCGAGAATTACCCCCGCCTCGCACCGCATATGGACAACCCGCCAAAGGAGGCATCGCTTCCCGAGGCGGCGGTGGAAAAGCTGGCGCTTCGCAACAGTTCGCTGCAGGCCGGGTTCCTGATGACCGTGGCGCGCGGCATGGGGCTTGATTGCGGGCCGATGTCGGGCTTCAAGAACGCTGTTGTTGACGAGCTGTTCTATGAAGGAACGACGTGGCGCTCCAACTTCCTGATCAATCTTGGCTATGGGGTCGGCGAAAAGCTGCATGGCCGGGCTGCGAGGCTTGATTTCGACGAGGCCTGCCAGATCGTCTGAGAATGGTCCTTAGCGGGGTTGGTCAAAGGCAAGATCCGCCGCCGAAATGACAATCCCGAGGTCAGCGGCCCGCGCGACAAGGTCGCTGACCACATCTGCCGGAAGCGTGATTCCGGTCGTGCGTGCGTCCATCTCATGCCGAAATTCGGGCTCACCCGGGAACATGATCTCGGTAACGCCATCCTGCGGCGGGCTTGCCTTCCAGCTGGCGATCATAGCCTTCATGTCGGCAAGAAAACCGTCCAGCGGGCGCAGGCTGGCGATGTTGATGGCCATCAGGAAATGACCGGCGCCGCTTCGCCGGTCGGCGACATAGGGGCCGGTGACACCGCCGCCATATTCGCCCCCCGACAGCAGACCTGACAGCACATCCATCATCGCGGACAGGCCGGCACCCTTGTGCCCGGCCATCGGCAGCAATGTGCCGGCGATGGCGGCGGAAGGGTCGGATGTCGGCTGGCCCGTCTCGTCGAGCGCCCATCCGATGGGAATGGCCTCGCCCTTTTCACGCGCCAGATAGATCTTGCCGCGCGCCACCGCCGAATGCGCGAAATCGAGAAGATAGGGCGTTGCAAGGCCGGTTGGCGCGGCCCAGCTCTGCGGATTGTTGCCAATCAGTTTCCCGCGACCGCCGGCTGGCGGGATCGCCGGGCTGGCGTTCGTTGCCAGAAAGCCGATCATGTTCCGCATCGCCAGCTGGCGGGTGAAATACATGGCGGTGCCGAAATGCCCGGAATTGCGGATGCTGATGGCGGCGATGCCGAATCGCCGCGCCCTCTCCACCGCCAGATCGACCGCCTGCTGGGTGACCCACTGGCCGATGCCGTCACCGCCATCAAGCGCGACAAGCGGGCCGGTGTCGGTGATGATCTGCGGTTCGGTATCAAGCCGGGTCGCGCCGCTGGCGATCCGCGCGCCATACCAGAATGTCCGCATCACACCATGTGAGGAATGACCCCACAGATCCGCCTTAACAAGCGTGTCCGCAAGATGCGCTGCCACATCTGCCGGCACCGCCATAGACAGATAGATATCGTTCACAAGGCGGTGCAGTCGTTCAGGATCGATGTGGGGCATGTCTGGTGCAGCTTGCAGGAAGTGAAGGGGTGACAGGAATGGACGCCCGGGTGAGTGTAGCCAACTATATCGGCATTTCCAGTATTCGCTTCCTCAGTATCTGCTTCTTCAGTATCTGCTTCTTCAGGCCGAAAATGGCTGGCGTCACGCTTCTGACCGGCTAATCTGGGTGCCTGGCTAATCTGGATGTTTGGCCCATCCGGGTATCAACATCCGGACATAAACAGGGGGTTCGACGTGACCATGACGGGACATATCTCTTTCGAAGATCTGAAATCGGAAACTAGGGCGGGCAGCATCGACACGGTGCTTGCCTGTATTGTCGACATGCAGGGGCGGCTTGCCGGCAAACGCTTTCACGCCGAGCATTTCGTCGAGAGCGCCTGGGAAGAGACGCATTGCTGCGACTATCTGCTGGCGACCGACTTTGAAATGGCGACGCCTGACGGTTACGAGGCCACCTCATGGGAATCGGGCTATGGCGACTACATCATGAAGCCCGACCTTTCGACCCTGCGCCGCGTTCCCTGGCTTGAAGGCACGGCGCTGGTGCTGTGCGATGTGCTGGACCATCACACGCATGAAGAGGTGCCGCATTCGCCGCGCGCCCTTCTCAAGCGGCAAGTGGCACGCGCGGCCGCGATGGGGTTTGAGGCGGTGACGGCCACCGAGCTGGAATTCTTCATTTTCGAGAAGAGTTTCGATGAAATCCGCAAGTCGGGATTTACCGATCTTGCGCCGATCAGCGGCTATAATGAGGATTACAACATTCTGCAGACAACGAAGGAAGAACATGTCATGCGCCCGCTTCGCAATCATCTGCGGGCGGCCGGCATTCCGGTGGAGAATTCCAAGGGCGAGGCCGAGACCGGTCAGGAAGAGCTGAACATCAAATATGCCGAGGCGATGCTGACCGCCGACTACCATACCATCGCCAAGCATGCCGCCAAGGAAATCGGCTGGCAGCAGGGCCGCGCTGTCTCGTTCCTGCCGAAATGGCATCATGACAAGGTTGGTTCGGCGGCGCATATCCACCAGTCGCTGTGGAAGGATGGCGCGCCGGCATTCTATGATGCGGACGCCCCGCTCGGCATGTCGAAACTCATGCGGCACTATCTTGCTGGGCTGCTGAAATATGCTGGTGAGACAACCTATTTCCTGGCGCCCTATATCAACAGCTACAAGCGGTTTGCCAAGGGCACCTTCGCGCCGACGCGGATCATCTGGTCGGTCGATAACCGCACCGCCGGGTTCCGTGTCTGTGGTGATGGCACGCCCGGGGTGCGGGTTGAATGCCGCATTGGCGGCTCGGATCTGAACCCTTATCTGGCGATGGCGGCGCAGATCGCCGCCGGGCTGTCAGGCATCGAGGAAGGTCTTGAGCTTCCCCCCGCGACCAGGGGCGATGTCTATCGCGGGCGCACGGCGATGCTGCCGGCAACGCTTCGCGAGGCGCGCACTGCGATGCTGCGCTCGAAGATGCTGCGCGCCGCCTTTGGTGAGGCGGTCGTGCGGCATTACGGGCGCGCCGCCGGCTGGGAGATTGAAGAGTTCGACCGTGTTGTCACCGATTATGAAGTGGCGCGCGGGTTCGAGCGCGCCTGACCGGAAGGAACCTTCGCGATGACCGAGATAAGCTGTATTTCCCCCATTGACGGGGCCGTCATGGCCGTTCGCCAGCCCATGGACCACGCCGCGGCAACTACCGCCATCCGGGCCGCGCGTGCGGCGCAGACCGCCTGGGCGGCCCGCCCGCTTGATGAACGTATCGCCCTGGTCATCGCCGGCATGGAGGCGCTCGGCGCGGCGAATGACGAGATTGTTCCCGAGCTTGCCCGGATGATGGGGCGCCCGGTCCGCTATGGCGGCGAGTTTGGCGGGGTCGAGGAACGGACCCGCCACATGGCGTCGATCGCCGCCACATCGCTGGCCGATATCGAAGTTGGCGAGGATGCCACCTTCAGGCGGTTCATCAGGCGCCTGCCGCACGGGGTGGTCTTTGTCGTCGCGCCCTGGAACTACCCCTATCTGACAGCCATCAACACCATCGCCCCGGCGCTGATCGCCGGCAATGCGGTGGTGCTGAAACATGCCACCCAGACATTGCTTGCCGGGGACCGTCTTGCCGCCGCCTTTCATGGTGCCGGCGTGCCGGAGGCGCTGTTCGTGAATATGTGCCTCGACCATGACATGACGGCAAGGCTGATTGCCGACGGGATGTTTGATTTCATCAATTTCACCGGGTCGGTTGGTGGCGGGCGCGCCATGGAACGTGCGGCGGCCGGAACCTTCACCGGTGTCGGGACCGAACTTGGCGGCAAGGATCCCGGCTATGTGATGGAGGATGCCGATCTTGAGGCCGCGGTGGCGACCCTTGTCGATGCGGCGATGTATAATTCGGGGCAATGCTGCTGCGGGATCGAGCGGATCTATGTTCATGAAAGTCTGTATGACGAATTCGTCGACCGTGCCGTGGCGACGGTGAATGACTACCGGCTTGGTAACCCGCTGGACGAGGCCACCACCATGGGGCCGATGGCGCATGTCCGCTTTGCCGCGCATGTGCGCCGCCAGATTGATGATGCTGTTGCCGCCGGTGCGGTGGCGCATATCGCGCGCATGGCGGCGGATGATGACGGCGCCTATCTGACACCGCAGGTTCTGACCAATGTCACCCATTCGATGGAGGTGATGCGCGAGGAAAGCTTTGGCCCGGTGGTCGGCATCATGAAGGTGCGGGATGATGATGAGGCGGTGGCGATGATGAATGACAGCCATTACGGTCTGACAGCCAGCCTGTGGACCGGCGATCTGGACCGCGCCGAGGCTGTCGGTGACCGGGTCGAGACCGGCACCGTGTTCCTGAACCGAGCCGATTATCTTGATCCCGGCCTGTGCTGGACCGGGGTCAAGGACACCGGCCGTGGCGGCGGTTTGTCGGTCATCGGCTTTCACAATCTGACGCGGCCGAAATCCTATCATCTGAAAAAGGTCACATCATGAACCTCACCGGAAACTGGTCCTATCCGACGGCGATGCGTTTTGGCGCCGGGCGGATTTCCGAACTTGCCGCGGCCTGCGCAGAGGCCGGGATCAGCCGCCCGTTGCTGGTCACCGACCGCGGGCTTGCCGGTCTGCCGATCACCGCGCGGGCGCTGGACTGTCTGGCGGCGGCCGGGCTGGAACACGCGCTGTTCGCCGAGGTCGATCCGAACCCGAATGAGGTGAATCTCGCGGCCGGCATCGAAGCCTACAAGGCTGGCGGGCATGATGGTGTGATTGCCTTTGGCGGCGGCTCGGGACTTGATCTTGGCAAGATGGTTGCCTTCATGGCCGGGCAGACGCGGCCGGTCTGGGATTTCGAGGATGTCGGTGACTGGTGGACCCGCGCCGATGCCGACGCCATCGCGCCGATCGTCGCCGTGCCGACAACCGCCGGCACCGGGTCCGAGGTTGGGCGGGCCAGTGTCATCACCAACTCACAGACGCATGTGAAAAAGATCATCTTCCATCCGAAGGTGCTACCGCGCATCGTCATCGCCGATCCCGAACTGACGGTCGGCATGCCGGATTTCATCACCGCAGGCACCGGCCTTGATGCCTTTGCGCATTGTGTCGAGGCCTTCAGCAGCCCGCATTATCACCCCATGTCGCAGGGTATCGCGCTGGAGGGCATGCGCCTGGTGATCGACAATCTGCCGCGCGCTTATGAGACGCCGGACGATATCGAGGCGCGCGCCCATATGATGAGCGCGGCGGCGATGGGCGCCACCGCCTTTCAGAAGGGGCTTGGCGCCATCCATGCGATGAGTCATCCGGTCGGCGCGGTCTTCAACACGCATCATGGCACCACCAACGCGGTGTGCATGCCGGCGGTGCTGGCGCTGAACGCGCCGGTGATCAGGGACCGTTTCGACCTGGCGGCGCCCTATCTGGGGATTGCGGGCGGATTCGACGGTTTCTGTGAATTCGTGCAGACCTTCAATGACAGCTTTGCCATTCCGCGCCAGCTTGCCGAGATGGGTGTGAGTGCCGACAGGATGGATGATCTGGTGGCGATGGCGATGGAGGACCCGTCCTGCGGCGGCAATCCGGTGCCGCTCACCGCCGAAAATCTGCGGGCGCTGTTTGAATCCTGTATCTGAGGGGCCTGTATCTGAGGGGCCTGTATCTGAGGGCCTGTATCTGAGGGCCTGATCCGGATTGCCATATCCACAGGCTTTGCCAATTGGCAGGAGGGATGATGAGGCGCAGGCTGGCAGCATTATGGCCTTTCTCGATCGAGGCCGGGGTGATTCGCGCCTATACCGTCGCACTTGGTCGGCATGGCGCCACCCCGCAGGGCGTGTTCTGGAATTCGGCGAAAAGCCAGAATGCCAGATTTGCCGCTTTGCTGGCGATGATCCGCGCGCAGCGGGCGGATGCCGGCGGCGGTGATCGCCCGCCGACCATTGCCGATATCGGCTGCGGCTATGGCGCGCTGTATGAATATATGCAGGGCCGCGGTGAATTTGCCGATTGGGGCTATTCCGGGTTTGATATCAATGCGGCGATGATCCGGTCCTGCCGCCAGCGTTTTCCCGCCGCACAGGCAGGTTTCAAAATTGGTGCGACGCCCACAAGCCAGGTTGATTACGCGCTGTTCTCGGGCACCTTCAATCTGTGCATGATTGATGATGCGGCGCGCTGGCAGCGCTACATCCTCGACCAGCTGGCAGGCTGTCGTCCGCATTGTCGTCGCGGCATGGTCCTGAACCTGCTATGTCGGCGGCAGATGACCATCATCAACAATATCTTCTATGCCGACAGGGAGGCGATCCTTCTCGAGATGCGCCGCCGTTTCGGCGACATCCAGGTGGCTGACACGCCGGGGCTGAAACATGATGTGACGCTGTTCATCCCGGCGTGACGGCAGGTGATCTGCCGCATCGCTGGCGGTGCTCGCCGCGGACACGGTGAAGGAGGGCTGTTGATGTTCGGTCCCAGGCGCCACAGCGGTATTCTGATGGCGATATACAAATCAAGATATAGGCATTACAATTTCTAATGTAGAAGGCTGTCCGCATTTCGAAAGCGCGAAATGTCCTATTTGATTGCGACTGCCGGTCTGGCTCTGGCCTGGATCGCCCAATTATATCTAGTGTTTCCGATTGAGCAGGTGCTCCGCGGGGACGGGTCCGCTGTTAGCGCTTTCAGTTACCTGTTTCTGCCTCATGGGGCCAAGGTGCTTATTGCTGTGCTGCTTATGCAGGCGAGCATTCCGGTCATTTTGATCGTATCCTTCGGCTTCGGGTTGTTTTTCGGCTTTGCGCCGGACTATGCGCTTTATGGCGCAGTCGTGGCATCAGCCACGGCAATCCTTCCGCTTTGGGTCGTCAACCTGACGCTGAACCGGCCTCTGAATTTCAGGGTTTGGAGCGCGACACGCGATAGCTTCAGCCTGTTCAGATTTACCTTTGCCATTTCAATCGCTGCTGCCCTGCTTAACTCGATGTTTCAGGCTGCGCTGGCAGCGGTGATGTTGGATGTGAATACTGACATCATGCTTACGATCGGCTTTCTGATTGGCGATATCATTGGTGGTATTGTGTGCATCATTGCGGCAGTATTCGGTGTCAGGTTTGCCCTCAGGAGGTTTGGATTTGCCATCTGACTTTGCATCATATCTGGCTTTGCTCAGACTCGTAGATGATGCCTCAAAGGATTTGGGGTTGTCGCACCTGACAGCATCGGACAAGCATGTGTTGCTCGTGATGACTGAATTTGCTGGCAAGAATCATGTTGCCGGCGGGTTTACATACGCAAAATATTGTGACCTGGTCGAGCAGGACGAGGTTGTGTCGCGGGCGCAATTCTTCAAGTCACTGGACCGCCTTCTGAGCGCAAATATTATCATGAGAAAGAGCCCCGGCCGCAAAGCGAATTATCTTCTTCGCGTTTAGCGTCCAGGAGGTGCATTTCGGTGATTCTCACCGCGCTTTCACCTGATGGTGCGAGGGTGCGCTTTGGTGATGTGCCTTGGTGATGTGACATGACAAAGCGCCAGTCCGGTCTGCAAACCTCTGAGCATTTCCAGAAATGTGTTTTGCAGCCAATAGCCTTGCAGCTTTGCAACAAGTCTCTGAACATGGACTATGAAATCTGTGTTATGGAGTCAAAAGATGTTCAGGATTTACCGGTCGGCGCTTGCCCTTGCATGTCTTGTTGGAATGGCGTCCCCAACGATCACTCATGCCGATAATTACAATTTCTATTTCCCCCAATCCGCTGAAGATTCCAACTCCGACGGGATTCCCGATACATCGGCGATGAATGTAAAGATCATCAATACCAGCACCTACACAGTCTATGACGGCACCCTTACCGGTTATTATGGCCTGAGCTATTCCGATCTTGTCACCGCCGCCGATGGTGGCACGGCGGGGGCCGCATATTCAGCGTCTCTCGATTATATGGCGTCTACAAAAGAGGTTCTTGATTTTGTCGATACCACGATGACGATCAGAGAAAATTCATTTCTCCAGCTGTCAGATGGTAATGCAATCGGATCAAACTATACGTATGACAGGGTGACCAGAGTTGATGTGAGTGATGGATCAGTGGCATCACAAATCCTTATCGCCGACTCTCAGGCGGCGTATGATGTGGCAACGAATGCCGGTTACTCAGCCATGCTCGCCGAGAGCAATATCAGCCGCAGCGGCGCAAACTATCAAACCCTGACGTCCTTTTCGGCAAACGTTACAAATGATGGCGCGACCACGGCAAACGTACAGTCGAAAGGCGGCTTTGTGACTGAGCAGATCAAGGGTGGCGACGGCGCCGTGCTCTTCCGACAGGAAACCGATGGCACGGTGCATATCGGTGAAAACTCGATCGTTCTCTCCGATGAATCCGTGAGTGCGAGCGGGTTTGACGAGGTGTACTCGTCAAGTGGTGTTCTGCAGCTTGGTAACAACAATTCGCACAGGACGGTCATCAAGGGCGCTTTGGAGGTCGATAACCCGAAAAGGCCGAACCATGCTGCCAACAAGCGCTATGTGGACGGGCTCGGTGCGATGGCGATGGCGTCACTTTCTACGGCAAATTCGATACCCACCAAAGAAGGTATAGGTATCGGTACAGGTTACATAAGCGGCCAGTCCGCGCTGGCGCTGGGTCTTAAGAAGCGGGTTGGAAACGGCAAGTACAATGTGTCTCTCACCGCGTCACATAACACCACATTGTCGCAATCCGGTGTGTCAGCGGGCTTTGGGTGGTCCTGGTAGGGCTCGGTCGGGGTGCCGAATTCTCCCGCGCTGTCGAGCGGCCCGAACTGGTCCGAACTGGTCCGGCAGGGCATGGCCGGCATCAGACAGACTTGTCAAACCGTCTTGCGAGCGTATCTTTGGCGCACCTGTCCATGAACGCCTTCCCAGAGATTCGTCCGGGTTCGTCTGTTGTATTCGCAGGAGTGGTTCGTGCCAAGAATGCCCATCAAGCCAGGTCGAGGGCTGCATCCCGGCAACCAGAACGCCGTCAAAGGCATCTTGCAGAAAGCCATGTCCCTTCATAACAGCGGGGATCTTGCATCGGCAGCCCGTGCCTATCAACAGATCCTGAGCCTGGCGCCGAATCACTTTGATGCCACCCATCTGTTGGCGGTGGTGATGGCACAGCTTGGCAATCAGAAAAGGGCGCGTGAACTCTTCACCAGCGCGCTGGCCCTTCACCCCGGCCATGCCGAGGTTCATTTCAACAAGGGAACCATGGAAAAGGCGGCTGGCAAACTTGCAGCCGCGGTGAGCGACTTCAGCCGTGCCATCGAGGCGGCCCCGGATCATGCCGGCGCGTTGAACAATCGATCGCTCACCCTGCAGGCAATGCACCGGTTTGACGAGGCCTTTTCAGACAGTGACCGGCTGACAGACCTTGCGTCCGGCGATCCAACTGTCTGGAACAACCGCGCTACGTTGCTTCATGACATGATGAGGCTTGATGAGGCTCTGGCATGTTTCAACAAGGCCATCCGGCTGAAGCCTGACTATGTCGAAGCGCTGAACAATCGTGGCAATGTGCTGAAGGATCTGCATCGGTTTGACAAGGCGATCGCCGATTACGACAGCGCCAGCGCCATCAATCCCGATTTCGCCGGGGCACATTTCAACAAGAGCATAGCGCTGCTGCTGCTTGGTGATTACGAGAATGGGTGGCGCCTGTGGGAATGGCGATGGCAACAGCCAAGGTTGACCTCGCCAAAGCGGAATTTTGAACAGCCATTGTGGCTTGGTGACAGTGATATCGCCGGCAGAACAATCCTCCTCCATAGCGAGCAGGGGCTTGGCGACACCATCCAGTCCATTCGATATGTCCCGATGGTGTCGGACCTCGGGGCCAGGGTGGTGGTCGAGGCGCCGGCGTCCCTGCATCCCCTTCTTGCGGCGCTCCCGGGTATAGACCAGCTTGTCGGCAAGGACGGAACGCTGCCGGCCTTTGATCTGCATTGTCCCTTGATGAGTCTGCCGCTGGCCTTCGGGACGACCGTCGAAACAATTCCGGCATCGACGCCCTATCTCACCATATCGCCTGATATGGTCGCGCTCTGGTCCAAACGGCTGGGCACATCCGTAAAGCCGCGAGTGGCACTTGCCTGGCGCGGCAATCCGAAAAATTCCTATGACCATAGTCGCAGCGCACGGCTTGCCGACATATCGCCTTATCTTTCACCGCGGTTCGACTGGCTCTGCCTGCATCATGATCTCACCGATCCCGAGAGGGAGCTTGCCGCATCGATCGACCATCTCAAGACACCTCTGGATGGTGATACCGGGTTTGAAGATGCGGTTGCGCTCTGTGCCATCTCCGATCTGGTTGTCACGGTTGATACCAGCTTTGCGCATATCGCCGGCGCACTGGCAAGGACAAGCCTGACGATGCTGCCCTTCACGCCGGACTGGCGCTGGATGATGGACCGAAGTGATTCGCCCTGGTATCCCGCGATGACCCTGTTCAGACAGGATAAAGCCCGTGACTGGGGCCAGGTGATGCAGGATGTTGCCGCGGAGCTTCACAGGCGGTTCGGCAACTAGCCAATGGAGGCGTTTGCCTAGCCGCTATGCTGGCCGGGATCTGGCGTCCAGTCAGGGTTGTTGTATTCCTCGATGACAAGGCCGGAAAAGGCCGAGGTGCGGCTTTCACCGAACTTCACCAGCATATGTTCCACCGTATCGAGCCAGGGGATGCCGACCTCCTCGCGCTCGACCACATCCTCGACGGCGGGCAACTCGTTGATCGACACGAAGGTGTCCTCATCTACGGCAACGAACCGCCAGAAATTCGCGCTGGTGCTTCCTGCCTTGCGATAGGCCTCGATGAATTCCTCCTGATAGCCATCCTTCACCTTGAAGGTCACCACTGACATTATTTTCACGATCTCGTCTCCCAGCTGTCGGATACCGCATCTGTGCTCTGGTCCAAGTATTGACGAGATCGTCTGGCCGCACAAGATCATGTCCCGGAGAGGACAACAACGAAACTTCATCAATTGCTGTCAAGATGTTCGAAATCAACACGAGGTCTTTTTTAAATTTTGC